>NZ_CAUZLM010000001.1:0-279630 GCF_963580165.1 Fructobacillus evanidus | reverse complement strand
TTGGCGTCGTACCGCCATTGTTGGTGTTACCACCGTTATCCGTTGGGGTCGTTGGCGTCGTACCGCCATTGTTGGTGTTACCACCGTTATCCGTTGGGGTCGTTGGCGTCGTACCGCCATTGTTGGTGTTACCACCGTTATCCGTTGGGGTCGTTGGCGTCGTACCGCCATTATTGGTGTTACCACCGTTATCGGTTGGATTTATTGGCGTCGTACCGCCATTGTTAGAACTACTATTATTTGTGCCAGCATTATTAGTACTATCAGTATTACTGCTGTCTTCTTTATTTTCAGTAGTTGTGCTAGTACTTGATGACTTCCCATCTAAAAGTCCTTTAGCTTCATATACTTTTGTATGTTGTTCATCCAATGCACCTTGATCCAACACAACATCGTTAATAACACGTGTGGTGTCACCATTAATTTCAATAACAAAACTTGGTGCAAAAGTCCGACTTGCTAAATAACTTGTAACAACAAATCGGTTACTAGTTGAATCAGCATTTTTTACCACCAAAAAAGAATAACTATAATTACTTGTAGCTGACCAATCATTAGGTGTATCAGTGACAAGAACCAATCCGTTACCGTTTAAAGGTCGATAATGACCTTGAATACCATCATCAGAGACAAATCCGAACATATAGTTGATGTAACCGCTATTTCCACTTTTAATGGTCTTGTCGTCAGTCGCCATATGATATCCATGAGCATCTGTAAATAGGTACCATTTTCCTTGATACTCAAATAAATTAGGACGTTCCATTTCATCACTTACAGCGTTAGCAGAAATTAACGGTTTTTCAACTGACGAAACATTGAAATTATCGTCTAATTTTGCAAATCCTAATGCTGCATTAGCAAAATATGCTTGTTCATAAGATTCTTTATTTTTATTATTCAGCAAACTATACTGTTCTTTATCAAAATCAGATCCAGTTGTTCCAAAATAAGCTTGATTATAAAGGTTATCTATCCCCTGATAACCTGATTTTAATCCAGTACTTGATTCAAATGTAATATAAGCTTGGTCCCCATCATAAACCAAATGAGGGTCTCGCAATGAAAAATCGTCACCAACAGTTGTTGTAACTTGTGCATTGCTTGGATTCTGAGACTGAGAAATGGTCTGATACATATTACCATCACCCGTAAAAATACTTTTATGATCAGTAGTTGCACTATGATCAATAACCAGTCCACTATTCCAATCTCCATTATCCTTTGGAAGAACCGAAATTTGTGCTGTAGTCAAAACTTGCCCAACGCTACTAAAGTTAGTATATAAAACTCGTAATGTTGAAGAGTCATTACCTAGATAAACAGTCGAACCTGACCATTCACCCAACATTTTTGATAAATACGGATCATCAGGATTAGCGCCTTCGTCAAATGAATTAAAAAGATTGCCAATATATTGCCAAGACGTAATATCCGTTTGGCTACTTGATATATTTTGAGCAAAAAGTCCCATTTTAGCATAATACCAAGGATGTGACCAATCCACCGGTGCCGTTAAACCAACTGCTAAATGATAACCATGATAATCAGCAATTGAACCATCTTTATTCTCAACTGGCCATGAATCCCAAACATTTAATTCAACATCTTTACCCGTAACATCATCATGAGTAACGGCACCAACTAATCTTTTAGAAAGAGTGTCATAATCATAATTTGGAGCCCAAACATCTTTATTCTTTAATGCTTCTGGAATAGAATTCATGTCTGAACGCGTATAATGACCAAAACCATTGTCATCGTTAACAACTATAGGTGAATCACTAATATCACTTTGGTTCACCCAATAAATTGTATCAGCATCTTGTAACAGAACACGGACTCGTCCATTTTGAACATCACTTTGAGCTAAAATGACAACATTGTTGTCACTAACAGTGTCTTTTTCGGTACTTGAATTAGAGTTTTCGTATAATTTTATCCCCTTTTGCAGGTACTTTTTAACAGCTGTAGTTGAATCAAAATCCGGATGTGAATTTGGAATTGGATTAGTCGTAACGGAAGAATCTTTATTACTATAACTTGTTGGAGCTTTTGAAATATCGCTATTACTACTTGCATTGTTTGAACTAGCATCAACATTCGAAGTTACAGTGTTGGCAGATGAATCAACCGAACTCGTCTTATCCTGAGATTTGTCACTATAGCTACTGTAAGACGTAGGCGTTGATTGTGTCGTCGTAGGCGCCGATTGCGTTGTAGACACTGATTGCGTTGTGGCGTCACCCCCATCAGCACTAACTGTCACGCTTCCAACAGTAACAAAAGCAGTTCCAAGAACTGCAGCAACCCACATTTTTCCTGATTTATATAACTTTTTTCTCACCATTAACCTTTTACTCCTCAATATCACTTAGATAAATTTATTATCAATCTTAATTAGATTGTGATAAATGAATCATATCAAGGCGAAAGACATTTTTCTATAAAAAATACAATCCTTAATATAAAAAATTTTAAATCAATTTAATCTACATTTTATATTCATTTAATATAAACTTTGTCATAAACTTGTAACCATAAAATATTGATAACTTATTATTATTCTAATTAATTGCAAAAAAATATTTTTATTTTAGAACAAAAAAAACCAAAACCGTGGTGGTTTTGGTTTGAAATTACATACATATTGACTCTCAGGAGCTAAAAGTACTCCATACATACCCACTAAAACAAACTATTATCTGTTTTGTGTTACTTTGTGTGTTATTACTGAATATTTTCAATTAATCCATCTAATACCTAGCTAGTTTGTTCACTCGTTTTTCAGTGATTTCACTATAAATATCCAAAATAATAGAAGCGTCAGCATATCCCAAGTAGGTTTGGGCTTACTTAACAGTCAGAACATCAACAAAACTTTTTCTTAACGCTTTCGTTTTTTATCCTTCCAAATTATTTTGGCAAAATAGTTAAAATGATTTAAAATAATGCCTAAAAGATATAGTGAAGATGCATTATGGGCGTTCAGAACAGAATTAATGAACGTAGGCAAGAACAACATAAAACACTACGTGAAGTTGCTTAAAAAGTACAAACTTCTAACCAAAATATTAGTAATTGGGCCTTCGATCAATATGACACTGAAAGCGGAGATATTGAGTTTGATATTGATGATGGAAATAGACACCTATACGAAATTGAAGATAACGAACTTAAGATTTACAAGGTAATTGACTAGATCAGCATTCTTATAATGATTTAAGGAAGACAATAATGGATATAAATTATAAAATCAAATACAATTATTTAGGGCACAGAGTTAAAGTTGTATCAATCGAGGGATCTGTTGTTTATGATGTTTTAATTGCACAAAATCCCCCTAGAGATACTGAAAGCCGTGAAGTCGAATATGATATCCGTGGTGATGATGGAGTCCGATATTATGCAGCCGAAAGCGAAATAAAGGAAATGACTGTATTAGATTAATAGAGGCTCACATCTGTATGACAGGCTATACTGACAGGTATGACTGACTGTTAGCTTCTACTTATAAAGATAATATAGGAGAATTGCAATGGTCGAATTTAAAACACCAAAAATAAATCTGTTCTATCAAACATTGGCCTTCCACCTCTTGCTGTATTTACAGATGGTAAGCCTCCAATATACTCGTCATTAGTCAAATTTCTCACATTTCTCGGGAATAGCATATGCCCACCTAACAATCTAGAAATACTCAGTACTTCCTTAATCTCATTAAATGTAAAATGTGCACGATTAGCTAACCATTTTTTTGAAATACCAAAGCAATCAGCACCTATATTCATAATGTAAACTGTCTTATTTTCTTGATTTGCAATTAAAAATTGTAAATCAAAATTATTATAAGAATGGGTTACTTCAACTTTTTCAATATAGAATCCATTTGGAAAACTTCTATTTTAAAAAACAGTTTTCATATCTGCATATAATTCTAAACTATACGAATCAGGATCAAAATATTTATCATCTTGCAAATTTAAATTGCTAAGTGATTGATTGATTTTTCCCTCCTGAATTTCAAGATAATTAAAATATTTACTCATTTCTTCCCCCAAAAATCTTTTATTAAGTATAATCATTATAAAATAAAAAATAAGTATATATATAACGAGAACACATCTAAGATAAATATCAGAAAGTAATCCCCATTTACAGCTATAAGGGAACATAAAAAAGCCAAAACCGAAATCTTGACTTTACAATATTAAAAGCGAATCTTAATACCACTATCAGTATCATATCCATTGCTATATATTGTGTCATGAGACACATTACCATTATCCGCCGCCCAAGTACCTTATAAGCTACCATTATTTGAACTTGCTCCACTTGATGCAGACGCACTATAACTTGGCCCCGACGAAGCTG
Source organism: Fructobacillus evanidus (assembly GCF_963580165.1). Lineage (NCBI taxonomy): Bacteria > Bacillati > Bacillota > Bacilli > Lactobacillales > Lactobacillaceae > Fructobacillus > Fructobacillus evanidus. The sequence continues at coordinate 275,256 of NZ_CAUZLM010000001.1, read as the reverse complement.
CTGGTACTGAAGCGCTTGAACCAGACTTTGATGCACTATATGATGTCCCACCATTATTTGATGAACCTGATTTTGAAATAGTACCAGCAGTAGATCCTGCTACATTTGTTGATGCTGAAGCAGTGTTACTTCCAGTATTTGGCGTTAGTGCTGAACTGGAGGTTGCACCACCTTGCTGAGCATTACTCGTAGCTTGAGCGGTTTCAGCTTTTTTTGTTCAGTCTTAGTTAAAGATTTAAAGCCTTTAATTTGCTTGGTTAACCCATCAAAATCTGATACTGAATTACTATCAATTTTGCTATTAATGGCTGTTATAAACTACTTCTTAAAACTGGCAAATAACCTTTCTTTTTTACTTTTATCAGCAGAATATACTTTCATATTTGTCAGTGTCTGGATATCTTTATCAGCCTGACTTAAGTTACTAGCATTAAACTTTTTTGACATCCTATCAAGTTTTGCACTCTCTGATGAAATAGATTTTTGCTTTTCCGCCTCATTTTATTTTGATACTAATTTAGTAACTACTCCCCCAGCAATTATTAAACATACTATTGATGAAGTAATAACAATGTATTTTCTTTCTATTTTACAAACAGACTTTCCTCTTCTAACTAAAAATACCTTTTTTTTAATTGTATCATACCCATTTTTCCAATTTTGACAACAAAAAAGACGACCCAAAGGTCGTCACATTGCTAGGGCGCTTATTTTTTTGTGTGTTATTTTGTGTGATTTCTCTTGATTATTCTTGACTACTAAAAAATTTGAAATTGCTTAACACTGGAAATCTTAGCAGTTCTTAACTGCTCTTGGTTCCGCTCAAGGAGCTAGCGGGATTTGAACCCGCACACCGCCATAAGACGGCTCGACGGATTTCGAGTCCGCTGCAGTACCGGATTGTGCCATAGCTCCAAAATAATAGTGACATGAAGGTTGGTCCATGCCACTATGATTATTTGTTTGTTTCAGATGGTGCTTAAACGCTTACTTACGACGCTTAGCAGCCTTTTCACGCTCAGCAGTGTTCAAGATAGCCTTACGGATACGAACGTTTTCTGGCGTTACTTCAACGTATTCGTCATCGTTCAAGAATTCCATTGATGCTTCCAAGTTCATCTCACGTGGAGTCTTGATTGAAGCAGTTTGGTCCTTGTTTGATGAACGAACGTTTGACTGTGGCTTCATCTTTGTTACGTTAACAGAGATGTCGTTGTCACGAGCGTTCATACCAACAACCATTCCTTCATAGACGTCAACACCGGCGCCAACAAACATTTGGCCACGATCTTCAACACCCATGATAGCGTAGTTGGTTGTTTGTCCTTGGTTGATTGAAACCAAGGCACCGTTACGACGACCTGGTTCCCAATTCTTAACCATTGGACGGTATTCAGCAAATGTGTGGTTATAGATACCATAACCGTGAGTTGCTGTCATAAATTCAGTGGCGTAACCAATCAAACCACGTGAAGGTGCCATATAAGTCAAACGAGTTTGACCGTTTCCGACAGCTTCCATGTTTTGCATTTCACCCTTACGTTGGTTCAATGAATCGATAACAGTTGATGAATATTCATCTGGTGTATCGATTTGGATTGATTCGTAAGGTTCTGTGGTTTGACCGTCTTCCTCACGGAAGATAACTTGTGGACGTGAAGCTTGCAATTCGAAGCCTTCACGACGCATGTTTTCAATCAAGATTGAAAGGTGCAATTCACCACGTCCTGAGACCAACCAAGCACCAGCTTGGTCAGTGTCTTCAACACGCAAAGAAACATCAGTGTGCAATTCGCGCAACAAACGATCTTCGATTTGGCGAGCAGTCACGAACTTTCCTTCACGACCAGCAAAGGGGCTGTCGTTTTGACGGAAAGTCATTTGCAACGTTGGTTCATCGATACGAAGCAATGGCAATTCATCGTGATGAGCTGGGTCAACAACAGTTTCACCAACTGAGATGTCTTCCATACCAGAAACGGCAATCAAATCACCGGCCTTGGCTTCTTGGATTTCAACTTGGTCCAAAGCGATGAAACCAGCCAACTTCGTAACACGGAAGTTTTGTGCTGAGCCGTCAAGCTTCAAAACGTCAACGTTGTCACCAACCTTGATTGTTCCACGCTTAACACGACCAATACCGATACGACCAACGAAATCGTTATAGTCCAGCATGGCAACTTGGAACTGCAATGGTTCGTCAGAGTTGTCAACTGGTGCAGGAATCGTTTCAAAGACCGTCTTGAAGATTGGGTCCATGGTATGTTCTTGCTTTTCGATGTCTGGATCAAATGATGATGTTCCATTCATGGCTGAAGCGTAGATAACTGGGAAGTCCAAGTCATCTTCATCAGCACCCAATTCGATGAACAAGTCCAAGACTTCATCAACGACTTCTTCTGGGCGGGCACCTGGACGGTCAACTTTGTTGACGATCACGATTGGTGTCAAGTGTTGTTCAAAGGCCTTCTTCAAAACGAAACGAGTCTGAGGCATGGTACCTTCAAAGGCATCAACGACGAGCAAAACCCCGTCAACCATTCCCATGATTCGTTCAACTTCTCCACCGAAATCGGCGTGACCTGGGGTATCCAAGATGTTGATCTGCTTGTCGCCAACGCGAACAGCAGTGTTCTTTGACAAGATCGTGATTCCACGTTCTTTTTCAATATCATTGGTGTCCATCACACGGTCACCCAAAGATTCTTCCTTACGGGCGTCCAACGTGTCAGACTGCTTTAACATTTCGTTCACCAACGTCGTCTTTCCGTGATCGACGTGGGCGATAATAGCGATATTACGAATATCTTCGCGAAGATTTGCCAATGTTTCGTGCTCCTTTGTCTTTGCTACTCACAAGAAAGACTAGGGCTTTTTTCCCTAGTCTTTCACTATCTTGACTGACTCGCGATACGTCTTGGTTGTAGCGATTAATACTGTGTTTGATGATAGCATATTTAGCGGACTTCCGTCAAGTGATTTGACCACGTAACCGAGCGTTTCAGCTAAGACGCGACCGGCCGCTAAATCCCATGGGGACAGCTTGGAGAAATACCCCGTTGCCTGTTGTAGGAACAAGCGACTAAAGGAAATCCCAGCCGAACCCAAAACTCGGTAAGCCAAGGCTGCCGAGGCAATGGCTACATAAGGCTTTTCCCCACTAATTAAGCGGCGACCGGACACAATTAAAATCGATTCTTTGAGGCCCAGGTCCGCCACTGGCACTAATTTTTGGTCATTCACGAAGGCACCAATTGTAGGGCCACCATGAAAGACCTGATTGGTCATCACTTTGGCAATCCAGCCCAGTGTTGGCTTACCGTCAATATAGAGGGCCACCATAATGGCAAAATCAGTCTTTTCATGGACAAAATTTAGCGTGCCATCAATCGGGTCGATAAACCAGACATGACCAGCCATCGTTTCAGGACGCTGCAGGTCACCTTCTTCAGCAACGATATGGGCATCGGGGTCGATTGACCGAATATGGTCAACAAGCCACGCCTGGTTGGTGGTATCAAGGTTGGTCACAATGTTGCGAAAATCGCCCTCTTTTTGACCAACGTGTAAATCTTGATTCTTGGTTTCTCTTGCTTCACGGCCCAATTCGACCAACCAGCGTCGCACCGTTTGGTCAACCTGGATTAATTGATCACCCGTCCACTCAGTCATTGACTAAAACCCGCTTGACTGGCTTATCAGTCAACTTCATCGTCTGATAGATGGACCGGCCAGTTTGTTGCTCAAAATCACGGTCAAAGGCCTTTTGCTCCGACTTTGATGGAATAACAGTCAAGAAGCGGTGGTAAGTCGTTAAGAGGTATTCACGGTCACAGCCGCCCTCATAAACCTGCAAAACGGCATCAATCAAATTTGAAACCGCAATAATATCGTCCTGATTCCAATTACCATCAATTGGAAGCTGGTATTGCTCTGCCATAGAAAATCCTTTCAAATGCAAGATGAACGTATCACCTATATTTTAACAAGCTTTCGTTTCCCTTTCCAGGAAAGACAATTGTTTTAACGGGCAAATTCCCGCACCAATCCACGAAAAAATCAGGAAAGTCGAAGAGCAAAAGCCCGTTATTAACTGATTTCTGCTATACTAAAAGTTGATAAATTGTGAGTAGGAGTTAACCAACATGACAATTCGTTTCACCATGGATAAAATCACGCGCGACGGCGATCCCGTCTTGCGTGACCAGGCTAAGGAAGTTCCTTTCCCCCTCAGCCCTGAGCACCAACAACTCGCCAAAGATATGATGACTTACTTAGAAGTCTCACAAGACGAGGAAGAAAATGAAAAGTACGGTCTACGCCCCGGCGTTGGCCTGGCTGCCCCACAGGTTGGGGAATCCTTGCAGATGACAGCCATCTTGATCCCATCTGCTGACCCAGCCGAGGATGCCGAAGAAAAACCATTCTTCAAGGGCGTTGTCTTTAACCCGGTCATTGTGTCTGAAACCGTTGGACGGGCTGCATTGGAAACCGGCGAAGGTTGCCTCTCGGTGGACGAAGATGTTCCTGGCTTCGTTCCTCGGTCAAAGAAGATTACCGTTCGTTACCAAGATGAATCTGGTCAGACACAGACAAAGACGTTGCGTAACTACCCTGCCATCGTCTTCCAACATGAAATTGACCACTTGCACGGTAAGTTGTACTACGACCACATCAACCGCCAGGATCCATGGCACGTGGATGATTCAACCAAGTACCTTTAAAAATAATTAGTCAAACACAAAAAGCCGACTCATTCCGAGCCGGCTTTTTTACTTGAACAGATTAAGACCATAGACGTCTTAACTGATTTTAAATTGTCTTATTTATCAAAGATTGACTTCTTCTTAGAAACCTTGGCACCTGAAGCGGTTGCAAAAGCCTCTAAGGCTGTCTTCTGGTCCTTGTTGAGCTTCGTTGGGACAACAACGTTTACTACGACGAATTGGTCGCCATAGCCGTTACCATGCAAACGAGCAGCGCCCTTGCCGCCTAAGCGGAAGCGACGACCATTTTGCGTACCAGCTGGAATCTTCAACTTCACTTCACCGTGAACCGTCTTAACGGGGATTTCAGCCCCCAAGGCTGCCGTGATAAAGTCAATGTCTTGCTGGAGGTAAATATCAGCGCCATCACGCTCAAAACCATCCTTTGAAGCCGCAACAGAGAAGACCACGTACAAGTCGCCCTTTGGACCACCGTTGACCCCGTCTTCTCCTTGGCCAGATAAGCGCATCTGCTGACCGCTTTCCACGCCGGCCGGTACCTTCACCTTGACTTCGTGCTGTGAGCGGTCGGCCTGTGAACGCGTATACTTGACGTTCTTTTCAGTTCCAAAAATAGCTTCCTCAAAGGTCAAGTGCATCCGGTACTGAAGGTCACGACCCTGACGAGGCGCATTTGGATCCTGGAATCCACCACCAAACATTTGAGAGAAGATATCGCCCAAATCAGAAAAGTCACCGAAACCACCCTGGGCACCGCCGAAGCCGCCTTGACCGCCAAAACCACCCTGGGCACCAGCAGCACCAAATTGGTCATACTGCTGGCGCTTTTGTGGGTCGCCAAGCGTTTCAAAGGCTTCCTGAACTTCCTTATACTTGTCCTCTGCCCCTGGTTCATGGTTCAAATCAGGGTGGTACTTCTTTGAAAGTTTGCGATATGCTTTTTTAATTTCATCTTGACTAGCTGTCTTAGAAACCCCAAGACGGTCGTAAAATTCAGTGTTATTCACAAGCGGACTCCTTTGATTCAAATATGTACGGACCGAGCCGCAGCTGGTCCATTTTATCAGTTTTCACTGGCAAAGAAAAGATTACTTCTTATCGTCTGGGTTAACTTCTTCGAAGTCACCATCAACAGTGTTGTCATCCTTCTTAGCACCTTCGGCACCACCCTGTGCTTCTTGGGCTTGTTGTGCTTGCTGGTACAACTTCGTTGCCAATTCAGTAGCTACCTTTTGCAAGTCGTCTGTCTTGGCCTTCAAATCAGTCAAGTCAGCGTCTTCTGCAGCAGCATCTTCCTTAGCCTTCTTCAAAGCATCCAAGGCATCTTGTGTTGGCTTCTTGTCGTCATCTGACAACTTGTCGCCAACTTCTTCCAACGTCTTTTCAGTCTGGAAAATCAATTGGTCGGCGTTGTTGCGCGTTTCAACTGCTTCCTTCTTCTTGTTGTCGGCTTCTTCGTTTGCCTTAGCGTCGTTCATCATCTTTTCGATTTCTTCGTCAGACAAACCACCGGCAGCTTGGATGGTAATCTTTTGTTCCTTTTGCGTTCCCAAATCCTTAGCAGAAACGTTTACGATACCGTTACGGTCGATATCAAACGTCACTTCGATTTGTGGGACACCACGCTTTGCGGCAGGGATGTCAGACAATTGGAAACGACCCAAAGTCTTGTTATCAGCGGCCATTGAACGTTCACCTTGCAAAACATGAATGTCAACAGCTGGCTGGTTGTCTTCTGCAGTTGAGAAGACTTGTGACTTTGAAGTTGGGATTGTCGTGTTACGGTCAATCAACTTCGTGAAGACACCACCCATGGTTTCGATACCAAGTGACAAAGGCGTAACATCCAACAAGACAACGTCCTTGACATCCCCAGTAATCACACCACCTTGAACAGCGGCACCCAAGGCAACGGCTTCATCAGGGTTGATTGAGTGGTTTGGTTCCTTACCAGTCATCTTCTTGACTGATTCTTGGACAGCAGGGATACGAGTTGAACCACCGTTCAAGATTACTTCATCGATATCATCAAATGACAAGCCAGCATCCTTCAAGGCGTTCATCACAGGTGCTTCGGCCTTCTTGACCAAATCAGCTGTCAATTCGTTGAACTTTGCCCGAGTCAAAGAAGTTTGCAAGTGCAAAGGTCCTTGGTCGCCAGAAGCGATAAATGGCAAGTCGATTTGTGCTTCAGTTGCTGAAGACAAAGTCTTCTTAGCAGTTTCAGCAGCATCCTTCAAACGTTGCAAGGCCAACTTGTCTTGCTTCAAGTCGATGCCGTTTTCCTTCTTAAATTCGTCAGCCAAGTAATCAATAATCTTAGCATCGAAGTCATCCCCACCAAGGTGAGTGTCACCGTTTGTTGACAAAACTTCAAAGACACCATCGCCCAATTCAAGGACAGAAACATCAAATGTTCCTCCACCAAGGTCATAAACCAAGATCTTTTCGTCCTTGTCCAACTTGTCCATTCCATAAGCCAATGAAGCGGCCGTTGGTTCGTTGATGATTCGTTCAACTTCCAAACCAGCAATCTTACCGGCATCCTTGGTAGCTTGACGTTGAGCATCGTTAAAGTATGCAGGAACCGTAATCACGGCCTTGTCAACCTTTTCACCCAAGTAGTCTTCTGCATAACCCTTGATGTACTGCAAAATCATGGCTGAGATTTCTTGTGGTGTATAGTCCTTACCACCAACGGTTACCTTGTAACCTTCTTCGCCCATGTGAGACTTGATTGATGAAATGGTGTCTGGGTTTGTGATTGCTTGACGCTTGGCAACGTCACCAACCTGGGTCTCCCCATTCTTAAATGACACAACTGAAGGTGTCGTACGACCACCATCAGGGTTTGTAATAATCTTTGGCTTGCCACCTTCCAAAACGGCAACAGCTGAGTTAGTAGTTCCTAAATCAATTCCGATAATCTTTGACATAGTATATCGACCCTTCCTATTTTTTAAATCATATTCTTAAGCTTTTTAAGGTGTGGTGCCAAAGGGCTGAGTCACCAGAGATATTTGCTGTTTAGCAGATATTATTGCGCAACCGCGACCATCGCTGGGCGAATGATGCGATCTTGAAGAACATAGCCCTTTTGCAAGACCGTTGCCACTTGGTCGGCCTTAATTTTGCCTTCTGCCGGCACGGATTGAACACCTTGCATGGTATTTGGATCAAAGTTATCACCAACTTGACCGACTTCTTGAATACCATTAGTGGTCAACGCCTGCTTCAAAGTCTTCAACGTGATTTCAACACCCTTGTGGATTTGTGCCACCTGGTCGTCATCCCCCACTTCAACGGCAAGGGCGCGTTCCAAGTTATCAACCACCGGTAAGATGGCTTCGGCTAATTTCTGGCCGTCATACTTGCGAATATTTTGAATTTCACGAGCATTACGACTTTGGATGTTTTGAATTTCAGCTTGAGCGCGAAGTAATTCATCATCCTTCTTCTCAAGGGCTGCTTGCAAATCAGCTAGTGGATCCACTGCTGGTTCCTCTACTGATTTTGCTTGCGTCTCTTCTGATTTGTCTTTTGCTTCTTCTTGAGTTTGGTCAGCATCAGCAAATTCCTCTGCCTCTGTTTCTTCCTCAATATCAGCTTGCTTCAAATCTTTTTCATCTTCAGACTTCGCCACGGGCGTTCCTCCTTTTGGTTAAACATATTCGAGTAATTTTGTATCTAGTGCTTTGGCAAAGGTTGATAGTAACCGAGCAACCTTCGCATATGGCATCCGGATGGGACCCACCAGTGCAATCACGCCACCATCATCGCCACCAACCGAAAACGGTGCGGCAAGAATGGCGTAGTCCTGCAAAAGTGTCGTTGGTAACTCCTGACCCAAGCGAATCGTCACGGACTGTTTTTGAGTCGCAGCCAATTGACGAACTGCTTGAGGTGAGTCAAACAACTCCAGGACCGACCGAGCTTCCTTTAAGTTTAAGTAAGCATCGTCGGCCACCTCTAAGAGATTGAGCCGGCCACCAATGTGGACTTGCTCTTCAACCGACCGAGCCAAGACTTCCCCAAAGAGCTGCAGGAAAGCTGCCGGGCTTTCAACGTTGCGTGAAAGCGTAACAGGCAGTTCCTCTGAGTTCATCAGTGAAAGGACTTCTTGAACCGGCCGACCAACCATCTGCGCATTGATATAGGCCACCATGTCCGTTAAGGACGAGACGGTCATTTCCTTTGGCAGACGGAAAGTTTGCGAGGTTACCTTGCCATCAGAAGTTGCCAAGACGGCCAAAACCTGTTGCCGTTCCAACTGAATCAACTGGAAAGACGAGATTTTGAGGTTAATGGCCTTTGGCTTTAAGACCAATGCCGTTAACCCTGTCATGTCTGCTAACTGCCGGGCCGTTTGGCCAAGCAAATCATCCAATTCGTGGAAGTTACCACGAATTTGTTGAGCAATCAGCGCAACATCTTGGTCGGAAACCTGGTCGGCCACCATAAGGTGGTCAAGGTAGTAGCGGTAACCAGCCTTCGAAGGAATTCGACCGGCGGAAGTATGGAGCTTTTTAATCAGCTCGGCTTCCTCCAAAAAACTCATCTCATTGCGAATCGTTGCCGGTGAAAATTCCAAGTTCAACTGGTCATGTAAGGTCTTTGACCCGACCGCTCGGGCGGTCTGGGTATATTCATAAATAATCGCCGCCAAAATTAATTGCTGTCGATCAGTTAACATCAACCCAAACCCCCTTTAATTTTGTTTAGCACTCAAAACTCTTAACTGCTAACAACTATATTATACAAAAGATTCAGAAAAATGCAAACTGTTTTTAGCACTCTTTATAAACGAGTGCTAATTTTATTAAAAAGCCCTTATCTACCAACCTTAACAGCGATTATGTCATGGCAAAGAAAAAAGCAGATTAAAATTAATCCGCTTTTTCTTGAAAGTATTCACGTGTCTTTTGTTGGTCAATCAGTAACTGGTCAACCAGGGCTTCTGCGGAATCGAACTTCACTTCATTGCGTAACTTCGCATACCACTGAACCTTCACCGGTTCGCCATAAACTTCATCAGCGAAATCAAAGAGGTTGATTTCAACCGTCACCGGTCGGTTAGCTTCAAAGGTTACATTGCGACCAATCGAGGCCATACCATCGACCCAACGGCCATCGACATAGGCGCTCACGGCGTAAACACCAATACCAGGCAGGAACTCAACTTCCGGCGTCCAGATATTAATCGTTGGAAAGCCCAGCGTCCGACCTCGAGCATCACCATGGACAATCAGCCCGGTTGTCTCGTGGACGCGACCAAGGCTTTCCGTTACGGCAGTTAAGTCACCGGCGGCTAGGTCTTGACGGATCTGTCTTGAAGCTACCTTAGCAGCTGATTTACCGAGGGTCTTTTTGGCAACCGTCAGGACATCAAAGCGACCAGCAGCATATTCAGGCAAGTGAGCCATGTCAGCCTGATACTCTTTCTTGCCGTAGCGGTGGTCAAAGCCCGCAACCACCGTATGAACCTGGAGGGGCAAGAGGATTTCTTTAATAAATTCTTCTGGATGCAAGGCCGAAAGGTGTGACGTCAATTGGAGACAATACACCCGATCAACGCCCAGTTTCCCTAAGAGCTGGACCTTCTGGTCCAGGGGTGTTAAATCATGCCAGGGTTGGGACAGCTTTTTAAACACTAGGCCCGGATAAGGGCTATAAGTCAAGACCGCCAGTGGCAGACCGTTTTCGTGTGCCACCCGCGCTGCTTCCTGGATCACCTTCTGGTGGCCCAGGTGGACCCCGTCAAAAAAGCCCATTGCCAGCACTTGCTTGCTAGTCAACTGGGGCAATTCTTTTAATGGATAATGCAAAGATATTAATTCAGTCATGGGCATATTATAGCAGAGTTTCTGCTAGTTCAATCACTTAGCTTCTTTCAATTTTGGGCAAAGAAATACCGCGACCGCCAGAGATTTTGCTCGGCGTCAAAGGCATAGACCGCCAGCAACTGGTCTTGGTCATACACTTGATAGTAACCGGCATCATTTTCTGGCCAGGTGCTGGCCGGAATTTTTTGACCGTTCTTGACCGCAAAGACCTCATCTTCGGTCAACACCTTCTTCGGCCAAGTCAACACAGACTCAATGGAATGCACGTGCGTTAAAATTTCGGGATAGTCCATCGCCAACAAATCATCGAGTGGGACTGCTTGATCGATGGTAAAGCCGGAGCCAGCTGTGCGCTTCAAGGCCGTCATCGTCGCGGGCAGTCCTAATTTTTGGCCAAGGTCATAGGCCAAAGTCCGAATATAGGTTCCCTTGGAAACTTGGGCCATGAAGTCCATTTGCTGGTAAGGTTGCCCCTTGACCCAGGTTAACGGACTGGTCTGGTCGAAGCGATAAATAGTCGCCTCTCGCTTGGGGAGTTCAACCTCTTCCCCCGCTCGCGCATATTCATAGAGGCGCTTGCCATTGACCTTGACGGCCGAATAGATTGGCGGAATCTGGATAATATCCCCAGTCAAATCAGCTCGAGCTGCATCGAGCTGACCCTGGTCAATGGCTGCTGTCAAAGGCTTTTCCTCAACAACCGCGCCATCTGCATCCTGGCTTTCTGTTGCATAGCCAAAGGTCACCGTCCCCGTGTAGGTTTTTGGCCGGCTTTGCAAAAGGTCGATTAACTTGGTCGCCTTTCCCAAGGCGACCACTAAAACGCCCTCGACGTTTGGATCTAAAGTCCCGGCGTGGCCAATCTTCTTCTGTCCGGTTACCCGCCGTAGTCGTGCAACCACGCCAAAGGAAGTCATCTCCTTGGGCTTATTTACGACCAGCAGGCCGGATAGTTCGGGGTGCTTTTCTGTTGCCATCATTGGCCTCCATCTGTGCAATTAAAAAAACCGACCAAAGTGCGAAATGATTCAACCCCAAAATTTATCCAAATTTCGAGGTTTCTAATCAAAAGCGTCTTTTTAGTCGGTTCTTATTTTACCGATTTGCACGGGCCTTTTCAATGTAGTCCCGCAATTTTGCAAAGCCGATTTCTAATTGGTCTTGAGCAGTTGCATAAGAAATCCGGATATAAGCGTTCGCCTCTTTAAAGTGGGAGAAAGCTGCTCCAGGAATGACTGCAACCTTACCCTCTTCTGCTAATTTCTCAGCAAAAGTCCAGCCATCCGTGCCAAAATCAGCCGGAATCTTGGCAAAGAGGTAAAAGGCTCCTTCGGGATCAACAACGTCAAAGCCAAGGTCCTCGAGGGCCTGCTTGGCAAAGTCGCGTCGATCTTGGTAGCTTTCCTTCATGTAGTCCAACTCTGCTCGTGTCATCTGCAAGGCCGTCTCTGCCCCGTCTTCGATAAAAGTTGGTACAGAGTAGGTCAAAGAGCCATGAACCTTTTGAATATACTGCATCACACTCGCTGGGCCCAAAATAAAGCCGAAGCGGTAACCCGTCATGGCATGGGACTTCGAAAGACCGTTAACCACCAGCGTTTGTTCTGGCAACAACTTACCAATCGAGTAGTGGTCATGGGCGTAAGTTAATTCAGAATAAATTTCATCTGAGATCACCCAAATTTGGTGTTTCTTAAAGCATGCGGCCAATTCTTCCAGCTCTGCCTTTGAGTAAGTCACCCCAGTTGGATTATTGGGATAGTTCAAGAGAATGGCGCGAACCGGCACCGTTGCCTGAGCCAATGCTTCATCAACGAGTGCCGGGGTCAACTTAAATTTATTCTTCGCTGTATCAATTGGTACCGCCACGCCGTCGGCCAAGCTTAACGAAGCAAAGTAAGAACCGTAGGCAGGTTCTGGAATCAAAAGTCCCTCGCCTTTCGCAATCAAGGTCTTAAAGATTGATTGCATGGCTTCCGTTACACCAACGGTCACAACAACGTTATCAATGCTTGGATAATCGAGGTCGTAGCGGTCCTTCATATAACCCAGGATTGCCTTACGGACACCGGGTTCCCCCTGGGAGTTTCCATAATGCGAACGGTTATTATTAATGGCATCAATTGTTGCCTCCTTGACGACAGCTGGCGTATCAAAGCCCGGCTCCCCAAAGGTCAAAAAGGTTAAGTCCTCAATTCCTGAAACTTGTCGTTGGAAGCCCAACAACTTATCGGGGGCGATTGAAACAACCGCCTGGTTAACTGGTAAAAGTGGTTCTGTCATTTTCCTGGTTCCTTTCGTCTTGCTGGTGAAAGCAGCCATTCGCATGGCATCCATCGCACAATCCAGTTTACACGAAAATGAACTTTTTTGAAAGGATTTATGGCATTTTTATGAGATTTATCCTCATTTATCTTTTATAAATTAACTCAAAAAAAGAACTCACTCGATGACAGCTCCCAATTTGGGAGGCTCATATCACAAGAGGTTCCTTTTGTTGTACTTCATCATGGCAGCCACATCCCATCCAGGGCAAAGCTGATTTTTTTAATGAAAGCCAATCATTATTAGTCAGCCAAGGCCGTCATATCCTCTGACAGTGCCTCAGCAGTTGCTTGGGCTGCCCGTTGTTCGTCCACGTATGCTTTCAAACGGTTCAGGCCTTCTTGCAGCTGCGCCATATCGGCCGCATAAGAAATTCGGATAAACTTCTTCGCTTCATCAAAGAAGGAGAAACCAGCGCCAGGAATCACCGAAACCTTGGCCTGCTGAGCCAAGTCCGTCGCAAATGCCCAGCCATCTTCGCCCAAATCAGCTGGCAACTTGGCAAAGAGGTAAAAAGCCCCCTTTGGCGAAACCAGTTCGAAGCCCAAGTCTTCCAAAAACTTCTTAGCATAGTCTCGGCGCTTTTGGTATTCAACCTTCATAAAGGCTAAGTCTTCCTTTGGAATCTGCAAAGCAGCAACTGCCCCATCTTGAATAAAGGTTGGCACAGCAAAGACCAAGGGACCGTGCACCTTTTGAATTTGTTCAATCAGTGCGGTTGGTCCAAGGATAAAGCCAAGGCGGTAACCCGTCATAGCATGTGATTTCGACAAACCGTTGACCACGACCGTTTGGTCAGGTAAGAGCTTGCCCATGGAATAGTGGTCACCTTCGTAAGTCAATTCAGAGTAAATTTCGTCTGAAATCACCCAGAGGTCATGGCGCTTGAAAGCTTCTGCCAACTCCTCCAGTTCTGATTTTGTATAAGTCACACCAGTTGGGTTATTAGGATAGTTAAAGAGAATAGCATGCACGTCTTCTGTCGTTTCAGCCATCGTTTCGTCAATCAAGGCGGGCGTCAGCTTGTAAGCAGTCTTTGCTGTATCAATTGGGACGGCCGTGCCTCCTGCCAAACTCAAAGCTGAGAAGTAAGAGCCATATGCTGGGTCTGGGATTAAGAGACCCTGACCCGGTGCGAGCAAAGTTTTGAAGATTGATTGCATCGCCTCTGTAACCCCAACGGTCACAATCACGTTATCAATACCTGGGTAGTGGAGGTCATAGCGGTCAGCCATATAGTCTAAAATGGCTGACCGGAGCTTTGGTTCTCCTTGAGAGTCACCATAGTGGGACCGATCTTCCTCGATGGCTTGAATCGTCGCTTCCTTCACCGGCGCGGGCGTCGCAAAACCAGGTTCTCCAAAGGTCAATGAGACCAGCCCTTCAATATTGGCAACGGAGTGTTGAAAGTCTAAAAGCTTGTCGGGTGTTAAGCTTAAAACTGCATTGTTTAATGGTTTTGGCATGGTGAAATCCTTTCGACTGATTCATTTTACAAGCGGACCAACAACGGCCCTTCTTCTTAGTTTCTTAGTCTACACAAAGTACTTGTTTTTTCATAGGTGATAAACATGAAACTATTGTAAGTTATCGTGATTTTTAATCACTTTCTACTATCCATCATAACAAAAAGGGATAAAAAGAAAATAAAAGAGCAATGCTTGAGGTGAAAAAAGATAACGGCGGCAACTGCATTCCGAGCGGAAGCTGATTTTTCAAGACAGACAAAAAGAGACTCACTATCACAATAGCAAGTCTCTTTTTCAATCAAGTTTCCTTGACCTTAATCCTTCTTATGCAAACCGCGGATCAATTCTTCAATATGGTCACCATACTGAATTGAACTATCCAAGACGAAATGCAATTCCGGAATCTTATAAACAGTTAACCGTGCGCCTAATTCTCGACGAATCAAGCCTGAGGCAGCTTCTAAGCCAGCCTGGGCCTTCTTTCGATCAGAGGCGTAGTCTGACAAAATTGAGTAATAAATCGTGGCGATTTGCAGGTCACCGGAAACTTCCACAGAAGTTACCGTAACGTCCTGGACGCGCGGATCATTCACTCGCTTTAAAATCAGGTCAGTCACATCTTTTTGAATTTCCTGGGCCAAACGCCCAGCGCGTTGTGCATTTGCCATCAAGACCTCCCATCAGTAAAGCTTACTTAGGCTTTACTTCTTCCATGATGTAAGCTTCAACTGCATCACCTGGTTGAATATCGTTGAACTTGTTGACGGTGAAACCAAATTCGTAGCCGAACTTCACTTCGTTAACTGCATCCTTACCACGTTGCAAGGAAGCTAATTGACCATCATAAATAACTGTACCGTTACGGATAATGCGAACCTTTGAATCCTTGGTAATCTTACCTTCTTCAACGCTGGCACCGGCAATGGTACCAACCTTAGAGAACTTGAAGAGTTCCTTCACAACGATTTGGCCAATAACCTTTTCTTCGTAAACAGGTTCAAGTTGACCCTTCATTGCGGCCGTCACATCATCAATAGCGTCATAGATGACTGAGTAGAAACGCATGTCAATCTTGTCGTTATTAGCTTGTGACTTGGCAAATGGTGTTGGGCGAACGTTGAAGCCTAAGATGATGGCACCAGAAGCTTCCGCCAAAGAAACATCTGATTCGTTAATGGCACCAACGGCAGAGTGAACAACATCTACTCGAACACCATCAACTTCAATCTTCTTCAATGAACCAGTCAAGGCTTCAACAGAACCCTGAACATCGGCCTTCACAATAACTGGAACTGTCTTCATGGCCTTTTCAGCCATCGTGTTGAACAAAGTATCCAATGTCACGACAGAACCGGCATTCCGGACTTCTTCACGGGCACGCTTTGCACGTTCTTCACCAGCGGCACGAGCAGTCTTTTCGTCTGCCATGACGATAAAGCGATCACCAGCCAAAGGCACTTCGTTCAAACCAGTGATTTGAACAGGTGTAGCTGGCTTAGCTGCATCAATGTCTTGACCCTTTTCGTTGGTCATCGTCCGGACACGACCATAGGTATTTCCAACAACGATTGGATCACCAACATGGAGCGTTCCTTGTTGAATCAAAACAGTTGAGACAGGACCGCGTCCCTTATCCAAACGAGCTTCGATAACAGAACCACGAGCAGGTTGTGTTGGGTCAGCCTTCAATTCCAAAACATCAGCTTCCAACAAAATCATTTCCAGCAACTGGTCAACGTTCTTTCCAAACTTGGCTGAAATTTGAACGAAGATCGTGTCACCACCATATTCTTCAGGAACCAAATCATGGGCCATCAATTCGTTCATGACTTGTTCAGGGTTAGCCCCTTCCTTATCAATCTTGTTAACAGCAACAATCACTGGCGTTCCAGCGGCCTTGGCATGGTTAATGGCTTCGATTGTCTGTGGTTGCACACCATCATCAGCAGCAACAACCAGAACCGTGATATCCGTCACGTTGGCACCACGGGCACGCATTTCCGTAAAGGCCGCGTGACCAGGAGTATCCAAGAAAGTAATCAACTTATCGTTCAAACGCGCTTGGTAGGCACCGATATGCTGTGTGATTCCACCAGCTTCGCCAGCAGTCACGTTTGTCTTACGCAAGTAATCCAACAGCGTCGTCTTACCGTGATCGACGTGTCCCATGATAGTCACAACAGGAGCACGTGGTTCCAAGGCCTCTTCGTTAATCGTTTCATCATCGAAGAAGCGATCGATATCGGCCACATCTTCTTCTTCTTTTTGCTTTGCTTCAATGCCGTAATCAGCTGCCAAAACTTCAATGGTATCTTCATCCAATGATTGGTTTTGGTTGGTCACAACACCAAGTAAGAACAACTTCTTAATGATTTCAGTGGCATCACGGTGCAAAAGCTTAGCCAAGTCCTGCACGTTCATGCCGACCTTGTATTCCAAAACTGCTGGCAATGGCTGTTCCTTACGAACTGTCACTGGCTTCTTTGGCGCTTGCTTAGCAGCAATACGCCGGGCCTTCTTTGAGCCGTGTGGCTTGTCATTACGGCGTGGTGTTTGCTGACCGGTACCGTTAGTATTGCGCTTGCGAGTGTTATTTCTGGCAGAATTATTGCCTGAAGCAAGTGAACCACCGAAACGACCTTGACCAGAATTAGCTTCCGTCTTGGCACCTGAAGCAGCTGGCTTAGCAGCAGCGGCAGGCTTCTTGGCGTCAGCCGGCTTCTTAGCAGCTGGCTTCTTCTTTGCCTGTTGCTTGGCTTCTTGGGCCTTCTTGTTTTCAGAAACGTATTCCTTCAAACTATCATCTTTTTGAGCAGAATAGTTAATCTGCCCTTCCCGTGGCTTTGTTGACCATGACTTCTTTTCACGAATCATTGGTCGACCGGCATTGTTACTCCGGTTGTTGTTATTGTTGCGACGGTTTCCGCCCTGACCATGCTGGCCGTTGCTTGGACGGTTGTTATTATTGTTGCGGCGGTTTTGTTGACCACCTTCTTGTGTCTTTGGACGAGGCCGGTTTGAATTTTGTGGCTTGGCTTCATCTGATAATTTGGCGGCGTGCCGACGCTGAGAAGCAGGC
Organism: Fructobacillus evanidus; assembly: GCF_963580165.1. Taxonomy (NCBI): domain Bacteria; kingdom Bacillati; phylum Bacillota; class Bacilli; order Lactobacillales; family Lactobacillaceae; genus Fructobacillus; species Fructobacillus evanidus. Next base: position 257,813 of record NZ_CAUZLM010000001.1, on the reverse strand, counting down.
AATTCTTTTCGTTCTGGTACTGCCTGTTTGCGGGTTGGCCGGTTGGATCCTGAAAACTTTTTTTCTTCTGCCATTAATTCCGCTCCTTTTCTTCGAGTAATTGTTTGATTTTTTTCGCAAAGCCATTATTGGTGATAGCCATAATCGACCGATTTAAGCCAATTGCTTGACTTAATTCATCCTTGGTGAAATCTTCAACCAAGGTCACCTGATAAAAGCTGGTTTTGTCCCGAAATTTCTTTTGTTGGCTGGCACCACCATCTTTTGGAAAAAAGGCGACTTTCGCCTTTTTTCCTTGAATAGCAGTTAGCGTATCATTGGTCCCATAAACAAGACCTTTAGACATGCGCGCCAAACCGAGTAAGTGTAAGATTTGTTCTTCTTCACTTTTCATTTTCAAATAACTCTTTTCGGGCTTGCTGATGGTCAACATAAGCAAAGAGTTCTTCATAAAAAGCCGGATCAATTGGCATTGAAAAGGCCTTTTCAAAGACGCGCTTTTCCTTTGCTTCCTTGGCAACCTCACGGTTTAAGGAAATATAGGCACCACGGCCATTTTGTTTACCAGAGGGATCTAAGAAGACCTCCCCTTCCTTATTTTTAACGACCCGGACCAGGTCCTTTTTGGCAAACATTTCGCCAGTCACGATATCTTTTCTTAAGGGAACCTTCCGTGTTTTCATGAAAGAACCTCCTCTAATACTTAGTCTTCTTGGTCTGTTGCTGCTTGGTTGTCATCTGCTGGTTCAACGGGTGCCTGAGTTTCCTCAACCACTGACTGGTCACCACCATCAGCCGTTTCGTTTGCTTCTGCCCTTTCAACAGCTAAGTCGTGGGCTTCACTTTCGGCCTTGATATCAATCTTAAAGCCAGTCAAGCGGGCCGCCAAACGGGCGTTTTGCCCCTTCTTACCAATTGCCAATGACAATTGGTCGTCCGGTACAATCACAGTAACTGATTGCTCATTATTGGCATCAAAAATCACATCCGTGACTTCGGCTGGGTTCAATGCATTGGCGATGTATTGGGCTTCATCTTCCACCCATTCCACGATATCCATATGCTCGCCACCCAATTCCGTGACAACGGCTTGAACACGGGCACCACGTTGTCCAACTAAAGCACCAACGGGGTCCAAATCAGCATCGTGCGTGTAAACCGCAATCTTTGACCGGTCACCAGCTTCACGGGCAATGGAAACAATTTCCACTGTACCATCATAAACTTCTGGCACTTCTTGTTCAAACAAACGCTTAACCAAATCAGGAGCCGTCCGTGAAACAAAGATTTGTGGTCCCTTCAAGGAATTGTCAACCTTGTTCACCAAAACCTTGATGCGATCGCGCATACGGTAGGTTTCATTTGGCATTTGGTCGCCCTGTGTCATCACGGCTTCCTGCTTACCTGGCAACATCACATACAAGAAGCGGCTGTCTTGACGTTCAACCTCACCAGTGATAATTTCATCTTGATAATCTTGATACTTGTCATAAATTGCTTGACGGGTTGCTTCGCGCATCTTCTGCACGATCACCTGCTTAGCAGCCTGGGCAGCCATTCGACCGAAGTCCTTTGGTGTGACATCGAAACGAATTTCATCACCTGGTTCGTAAGCCTTGTTAATTTCCAAAGCTTCCGTCAAAGGGATTTCAGTATCGGGGTCGACCAAGTCCTCATCCAAGACAACCAACTTGACCTGCTTAATAGTCATTTGGCCCTTCTTGTCATCAAAAGTTGCTTCAACATTTTGAGCCGCGTTGTACTGCTTCTTATAAGCGGCCTTCAAAGCATTTTCCAGAGCTTCTACAACAACTTCGCGGTCGATTCCACGTTCTTGCTCTAAGGCATCCAAGGCTTGTACTAATTCTTTACTCATTTGCTTTCTCCACTTTCAATTAATTTAAAATTGAACGGCCACAATGGCTTTGGCAATTTCATCAAAGGTAACATCTAACTTTTCTTGATCACTTTGCAGTGACAAACCATCTTCATTCAAATCAGTGATTTGACCGGTCCACTGCTTTTGACCATCCTTGGCCGCAAATAAAGCAACGGTCACCGCCAAATCGCCTTCCTTCGCCCAGGCAAAGTGCCAAGGTTCAGCCAGGCTGCGGTCCATCCCGGGAGAAGCAATGTCTAACATATACTCACCCGGAACCGGATCAACTGCTGCATCATCCAAGGCTTCATTGACCAACTGAGTAAACTCAGTAATCTGCGCCATGGAAATGTTTTGGTGGTCTGGTAAATCAACTAACACTTCGACTGTTTTTTGTCCACCAACCTTCTTGATGTTTAAATCCCAGAGCAAAAGCCCCTGTTTTTCAATGATTGGATTTAAAATCTCAAGCAAGGCTTGATTCTTTGCCTGTGCCATCCAAACTCCTTTTTGGTTTTCTGCCATAAAAAATGAGCCGGTCAAATCCCCCTGACCCGCTCATTTACAACCTCTATGTAAATTAACTTACTTTTATCATAGCTGATTTTACTAGAAAAAGCAAGGCAGGCACAAAAAAAACCACAGCAAAACTGTGGTTTAAAAGGTATTAAATTCTTACCAAGAAGCCTTACGAACACCAGGAATCTGGCCCTTGTGTGCTAATTGACGGAAGTTCAAACGTGACATACCAAATTCACGCATGTAACCGTGTGGGCGACCATCAATTTGGTCACGGTTGTGAAGACGAACAGGTGATGAATCCTTTGGCAAAGCTGCCAATCCGATGTAATCACCAGCAGCCTTCAAAGCGGCACGCTTGTCAGCGTACTTTGCTACCAAAGCTTCACGTTGCTTTGCCTTTGCAATCTTTGATTTCTTAGCCATTACTTGATCTCCTTGAATGTTACCACTTTACGAAGTTTTGGTGAGTACTTCTTCAACTCCAAACGGTCAGGCGTATTACGACGGTTCTTTGACGTCAAGTAAATACGCTCTCCAGTTTCATCATTGCCTAATACGACATGAATACGCATATTCCCTGCTCCTCGAATGTTAGATTTTTTTATAAAAATTATTTGCTTGTCAATACAAAATAATATTATACATAGATTTTAGACGGCTGTAAAGCCCATTTCCCAGATTTATCGAAATAATTCTGAGCTTAGAATTGACCTTGCAATGGTGGGACCACTTGCTTCTTACGGGAAACAACCCCTGGCAAGTCAATCACATCATTTTCAAGCTTGGCACCAAAGGCAGCCTCGATAGCTTCTGGGGCATCCCCAATATAAAGACCCTTTGAGTTTGAGTTCAAGATGTCTGTAATCACAAACAAGAAGTCCTCATAACCAGCGGCCTTAATTGCCTTTTCCAAGCCTTCCTTACGAGCCAAAACATCATCAATATCAACTGTGTTGACCTGACCAATGCGGAATTCGTGTGAACCCATGGTAAAGGACTTAGCATCCCCTTCCAACAATTCTTCATCTGTCCGCGTTGACAAATCAGTACCGGCCTTCAACATGGCCAAACCATAGCCATCCAAGTCTTCGATACCAGCAATCTTAGCTAATTCAGGCAAGGCCTTACGGTCAACATCCGTTGTCGTTGGGCTCTTCAACAACAAAGTATCTGAAATCAAACCAGAAGCCAACATTCCCGCAACCTTAGCAGGAATCGTCAAACCAGCTTGCAAATATTCATAGTACAAAATTGTTGAAACAGAACCCCATGGCTTAGCCGTGATATACAAAGGGGTTGCGTTTTCAAAAGCAAACTTGTGGTGATCGTAGATGCCATAAACTTGGACGTCAGCCAAATTATCAACTGACTGCGCGGCTTCATTGTGGTCAACCAAAACAACTTCTGCTGTTTCGGCCTTGTCAATAATTGGCAAGGCAGCCAAGCCAAAGTGATCCAACGCAAATTGCGTTTCAGCGTTTGGCTTTCCTTGCGCAACGGCTTGGGTTTCCAAACCTTGCTGTGCCAACAAATCAGCGGCACCCATTGCAGAAGCAACGGTGTCAGTATCTGGGTTCTTGTGTCCAAAAACTTGAATCTTTGCCATGTCTTTTCACTCCTCTAGTGCCAATTTTTTGGCAACTGTCAATACTTAGATTGTAACCCGAATGGGTCTACTTTGCCTAGTCATTTTCCGTTAAATTCAAAGGGAAAATAGCCGTTGCTTGCCCATCGCTCTTCACATCCAATAGCGCCTGACCGTTGCTGGTCCGGCTCGCTAATGAATGATCGGCCAATTGGATGTCAAAGTCCTTTAAGCGGTCCGTTTCAATCCTTAAAGCGCTCTGGTCCGGGCTAACGACTGTTGCGGCAGCAATCTCATAGGAAACAGTCTTCCGTGGGCTAAGAACCTGCAAGCCCTTATTAGCTCGGTGGCCAAGCGTAATATCGTCCAGCAAGCTGTACTTAAAGGTTCCCTGATTAGTCACCAAGGCCAGGAACTTATCTTGTGGCGCTAAGGCTAATGCCGCAACCACGGTATCGCCCTCGGTCAGCTTAATCGCCTTGACGCCGGCGGTCCGCGCACCAACAACTGGCACATCGGCCAGTTCAAAGCGCAGGGCTAGGCCAGTCTTGGCCAAAACCAAGACTTCCTCCTGCTTGGCTACCAGCGTTGCTGTGACAACCCGTGAGTCTTCTGTCTTGAGCTTCATCACAATCGCTGATTTCTTCTTGTAGGACTTAGGCACAATGTCTTTCAGCAAACTTTGCTTGATAAAGCCATCATTAGAAGCCAGCAAGAAGGCCTGGTTGCTATCGGTTTCGGCAACCACATAGGCCTGGATAATACTTTCCTGGCTATCCCAGTTCGAAAGCGCCTGCGAGAAGTGCTCCCCTGGTTCCTTCCACCTATACTCCGCCAACTCATAAATTGGCCGGTAAATCAGGTTCCCAAAATTCGTAAACATCAGCAAGTGCTGAGTCGTGTTCGCCGTTTGGTTCAAGATAACCGCATCATCCTCGGCTAAGCCGTTCTCGGCAGCAGAGGCCTTGTAAGAGCGCAATGATGACCGCTTGGCGTAACCATTCTTTGAAACCAAGATGCGGACATCTTCGTCTGGTACCGTCACTGCCGTGTCGATGACCAACGATTGGATTTCTTCTTCGATTTCCGTCAAGCGTGGACTCGCATATTCCTTCGTGATGGCCTTCAATTCAGTCCGAATCACATCATGAAGGGCTTCCTCTTCATTCAGGATTTTCTCGAGCATGGCAATCTTTTCAGCCAATGCCTTGTGCTCCTCTTCCAACTGCGTCACGTCGGTATTGGTCAACCGGTACAGCTGCAAAGCCACGATGGCTTCGGCCTGTTCCTTGGTGAATTGATATTCCTTCACCAAGTTTTCCGTTGCATCCTTGCGGTTCTTTGAAGAACGAATTGTTGCCACGACTTCATCAAGGATGGACAACATCCGAATCAGCCCCTCAACGATGTGTTGGCGGGCTTTCGCCTTTTTCAAGTCATAAGCTGACCGCTTGCGAACAACTTCCTTACGGAAGTCCAAAAAGGCAGTCAAGCCATCCTTCAAAGTCACCAAGACGGGGCGCTGGTCGTGAATGGCAACCATGTTGAAGTTATACGAAATCTGTAAGTCTGTTTTCTTAAAGAGATAAGTCAAAATCCCATCGGCCGAGGCATCCTTGGCCAACTCGATGACAATTGACATCCCCTCACGGTCGGATTCATCACGAACTTCAATCATGCCGGCGACTTCTTTGTTCGCCCGAATCGCATCAATTTTAGCAACCAAGTTCGATTTGACGACTTCGTATGGCAACTCCGTCACTTCAATCTTTTTCTTGCCGCCCTTCAGATCAGAAACCGTCGTTTTCGCACGGACAACAACCCGGCCTCGACCGGTCTTGTAGGCCTGCTTAATGCCATCGATTCCCTGGATAATGCCACCCGTTGGGAAATCAGGTCCCTTGATGTACTTCATCAAGGCTGACAACGGTGCATCGGGATGGTCAAGCAGGTAAACCAACGCTTGGTTAATTTCCTTTAAGTTATGGGGTGGAATATCAGTGGCATAACCAGCTGAAATCCCGGTTGCCCCGTTAACAAAGAGGTTTGGTACTCGAGATGGGAGCACCGTTGGTTCGTAGGTCGTATCATCGAAATTTAAGACCATTTCAACCGTATCCTGGGCTAAGTCCTTCAGAATTTCCCCGGATAACTTTGTCAACCGTGATTCGGTATACCGCATCGCAGCGGCTGGGTCGTTATCAATTGACCCGTTGTTCCCGTTCATATCAATTAATGGTTCGCGGACCTTCCAATCCTGGGACAAGCGAACCATGGCCTCATAGATTGAGGAATCCCCGTGGGGGTGGAAGTTTCCCATCACGTTTCCGACTGATTTAGCCGACTTACGATATGGGTGGTCATAGGTATTTGAATCCTGGTCCATGGCGTACAAAATTCGCCGCTGAACCGGCTTGAGACCATCACGGATATCCGGAAGGGCACGTTCTTGAATGATATATTTTGAATACCGGCCAAAGCGCTCACCCATCACAGCTTCCAATGAAAGCTCAGTAATGCGGTCTGCCATACTGACAATCCCCACCTTTCTAAATTAATTATTAAAACAAGTCTAAGTTCTCAACGTGGTCTGAAACTTTTCTTGCTGGGTCATCCGCCTGTTTCTTAGCTGATTTTCCCTTAGCAACAATCACCTGGGCATCTTGGTCGTCATCATCATCGGCATTGTGGCCAGCCATCGCCTGTTCAAAAACCTGGGCGTTTGCTTCGTCACCACCAGCAACGTTATCCAAAATGGAACCGTCTTCCTCCAGGGTAAACTGAACGTTATTTTCAATCCATTGACGCCGAGGATCAACCTTATCACCCATCAACGTTGTTACCCGCTTTTCGGCCAAAACGGCGTCATCAATTTTAACCCGGATCAACGTCCGCGATTCAGGGTCCATCGTCGTTTCCCAGAGAAGCGGCGCATTCATTTCGCCCAAGCCCTTGAAACGCGTTAATTCGTACTTCACCTTGGCTGCTGCTGTAATCGTGGCCAATTCATCATTTGTCCACGCAAAAGAATCTTCCTTCTTGCCACGGTACTTCACCCGGTAAAGTGGTGGTAAAGCAATGTAGACACGACCGGCCTCAATCAATGGCCGCATGTACTTATAAAAGAAAGTCAGCAACAAGGTTTGAATGTGGGCCCCATCGTCATCGGCATCGGTCATGATAATGATCTTATCAAAGGCCGCATTTTTGATATTAAAATCAGGACCAACTCCGCCACCAATGGCGTAAATCAAGGTCGAAAGTTCCTCGTTTTTGAGGATGTCCGCTAATTTCGCCTTCTGGGTATTTAAGACCTTACCACGCAACGGCAAAATCGCCTGGAACTTCCGGTCTCGCCCTTGCTTAGCAGAGCCACCGGCCGAATCACCCTCGACGAGGAACAATTCGTTCTTATCGGCGTTCTTCGACTGGGCTGGCGCCAACTTACCAGATAATAAGCGGTCACGCTTGCCCTTCGACTTACCAGTCCGAGATTCCTCACGGGCCTTACGAGCAGCTTCACGGGCTTCACGAGCACGAAGTGCCTTACGGACAATCTTTTGACCAAAGTCACCATTTTCCAGCAAAAAGCGGGACAAGGTTTCATTAACAACCCCATCCACAGCCGCCCGGGCCTCGGTGGTTCCTAATTTATCCTTTGTCTGTCCTTCGAATTGCAGAATTTCTTCTGGAACACGCAAAGAAATCACGGCCGACAATCCTTCTCGAACGTCTGACCCTTCAAGGTTCTTATCCTTTTCCTTTAAGAGGTTAACCCGGCGGGCATACTCATTAAAGGCCTTGGTCCAGGCTGACCGGAAACCAACTTCGTGGGTGCCACCGTCTTGTGTCCGGACGTTGTTAACAAAGGATAGCAACGTCTCGGAGTAGCCATCGTTATATTGGGCAGCAACGTCAACCAAAATGCCATCTGCCGTTCCCTCAAAGGTCATTACCGGACCCAAGCCCTCTTTTTCTTCATTCAAGAACTGAACAAAGGACTGCAGACCATGGTCGTAGTGGTAAACCTCTTCACGAACGGGCGTAACCCGCTTATCCGTCAAGGTAAACTTGACCCCTGACATCAAAAAGGCCGACTCGCGTAGGCGTTCAGCCAAAGTATCGAACTTAAAGACAGTGGTTGAAAAAATGCTTGCATCCGGTTTAAACGTGACCGTTGTCCCGGTATGGTCCTTTGTTGGACCTAAATCAATCAGGGTGCCAACTGGATGGCCCCCATTTTCGAAAGTTTCTTCAAAACGATGACCATCGCGAACGATTGTCACCTTCAGGTGTTCCGATAAGGCGTTGACAACGGATGATCCAACACCGTGTAATCCTCCAGAGGTCGCATAGCCACCCTGGCCGAACTTTCCACCGGCATGGAGAACCGTCAAAATCACCTCGGGCGTTGGTTTTCCGGAAGAGTGCATCCCAACCGGCATACCACGACCGAAATCACGAACAGTAATGGCATTATTTTCTTCGATTGTCACCGCAATGTCATTTCCGAAGTCCCCTAAGGCCTCATCAACGGCGTTGTCGACAATTTCATAAACCAAATGGTGGAGACCACGTCCATCAGTCGATCCGATATACATCCCGGGTCGTTTTCGGACTGCCTCCAATCCTTCTAAAATTTTAATTGAATCTGAGTCGTAGTGTGTTTGCTTTGCCACGGTCTTCTTCCTTCTCGTCATTTCGTCTAGGATAATGCACTCTTGTCAGTTAAAACAAGTGGTGCTACTATCTTAGACAATCAATAATTATCATAGATTAAAATTTACAAACTGACAATAGGGAAAAAGAAAAGTTCTAAAGCGTAAAAATCAGCCAAACCCCGTCCGCCCTTTTTCACCAGGGCTTCTCAGAAAAATTTAACCGGGGAAAATAAAATCCTGTGGTAAAATGTATCGTGCTGTTTCTTTTTTAGAAAAAAGGAGTTTTAAAAACTATGTTAAAAATCGCTTTCATCCTGGTCTTGGCCTATCTCTTAGGGTCAATGGTCCCAGGATATTGGTTAGGTAAGGTCTTTTATCATAAAGATATCCGGACCGAAGGCTCTGGTAACATCGGAACCACCAATGCCTTTCGAATCCTGGGCCCTGTTCCAGGAACGATTGTCTTATGTTTAGACATCCTCAAGGGCGCTTTGGCCGCCTCTTTGCCAGCACTCTTCGGCTGGCACCACGTCAATGTCATGCTTGTTGGCCTCTTTGCTATCTTGGGACATACCTTCTCAATTTGGATTGGTTTCAAGGGTGGCAAGGCCGTGGCAGTGTCAGCCGGTGTCTTATCCGTTTATAATACCCCACTCTTTTTGATGGTCTGCGCCACCTTTATTCTATGCCTGATTCTCTTCTCCATGGTTTCAGTGGCCTCAATAGCTGGCTTTACCTTCGCCACCTGCATGTCCGTCTTTTACTATCACGACTGGATTTTATCCATCGTTGCGATTACGCTAACGATTTTTGTCTTTTACCGCCATCGTAAAAACATCGGCCGCATCTTTACGGGAACCGAATCAACGATTCCCTTCGGCCTTGTCTACTGGTTAAGGGCCCATTAAAAAATCAGCTTGACCAAACCAACTAAAAAGGACGTCCTGTCCAGTGCATCAACACTGACAGGGCGTCCTTTTAACGTCTAATAATCTGATTGATAAATAGCTGAATCACATGAGTGGTTAACCGAGAACAAGTGGTCTCGCCAACCACCCATGGCAATCAGCAGCACTTCAATGAATCGTTCGCTTCACATCGTAAACCGAGTGATCCGCCAACAAGGCATCGATAATGCCATTCAATTGGGCTAAGTTGGCCACGCCAATTGAAGCTTGAACCTGGACCATGCCACCTTTGGTGACATGGCCGTTAATTTCTTTAATAAAGCGAGTCTTGGCATTCAATGACCGCAAAATGGCATTCAAAATACCTGGCTCATTTTCGGCATGGATGGTTAAATCAGCGGTGTAATCTGGCCGTTGACCGTTAACATCCGCCCAGATAACATCCACCAATCGCTGCCCCTTTTGCTGGGCTGCGTGGATATTTGGGCAATCAAAGCGGTGAACAGCGATGCCCCGTCCTTGGGAGATATAGCCCATCACGGGATCACCCGGCACTGGTGTACAACAACCAGACAAACGAACCAACAAGTTATCAACCCCAGCAATTACAACATCGGACTGCTTGTCACGGTCACGACTCTTTTGCTTGGGTACCTGAGGTTCCTTTTTAATGGCTTGCCCATCTTCCAACAAGCTTTTCTGCAGCTCTTCGGCATCCGCCGCCTCACGCTCTTCACGAACGTGGCGGGTCAATTCCTTGGCAACCGCTAGTCTTGAAATATCACCATAGCCAACGGCGGCTAACAAATCCTCGCGGGTACCGGCCTGCATGGACTCTGCCACGGCAGCGATTTGTTCATCCGTTAAGAATTCAACCGGGTTAAAGTGCATTTCAAAGAGCGCACGCGAGATAGCTTCCAGTCCGTTTTCGATGTTATCGGCGCGGTCCTGAGACTTCAAGAAATGCTTAATCTTATGTCGAGCCTTGCGCGTTGAAACCAAATCCAACCAGTCTCTTGAGGGACTTGCATTGGGGCCAGTCAAGATTTCCATAATGTCGCCATTTTGAATCTTGTAGTCCAGTGGGACAATTCGGCCATTGGCCTTAGCCCCAGTTGTCTTAGTTCCCAAATTAGAGTGGATGGCAAAGGCCATATCCAAGGGACCCGCACCCTTTGGCAATTCATAGACATCGCCCGCGGGTGAAAAAGCATAAACTCGATCAACGAAGAGGTCGGCTTGGACCGAATCCATGAAGTCCTGGGCATCCGTTGCTGATTCCTGCAACTCCAAAATTCCCTGAATCACGTTTAAAGCACGTTCGCTTTGATCCTTAACATCGGCTGATTGATTGGATGTGCCACCATGTTGCTTATAGGCCCAGTGGGCCGCAACCCCGAATTCAGCGACTTGGTGCATCGCATGGGTTCTGATTTGCACTTCCAAAGGCCTGCCAGAAGGGCCAATCACCGTCGTATGCAAGGATTGATAGCCGTTTGGCTTTGGTAAAGCAATATAATCCTTAAAGCGGCCTGGAATTGGTGTCCAATGCGCATGAATCGCACCCAAAACAGCGTAGGTATCGGGAATCGAATTTGTTAAAACGCGAATGGCTGAAAGATCATAAATTTCGCCAAATGACTTATGCTTATCAACTAACTTACGGTAAATGGAATAGATATGCTTTGGTCGGCCATAAACGACCACGTTTTCCAAACCAAGGTCATGGATACTGTCTTCAATTTTATCAACAGCGATTTGGATAGCCTTTAACCGTTCTTCGCGCTTCATGTCCATTTGGCCAGCAATTTGATGGTAGGCATCTGGTTCCAAAACGGCAAGAGAAAGGTCTTCCAGTTCCCACTTAATAGCAGAAATTCCAAGCCGATCAGCCAAAGGGGCATAAATTGACAGCGTTTCATGGGCAATCCGGCGCTGCTTATCAGGGCGCAAAGCATCAAGAGTACGCATATTGTGCAACCGGTCCGCTAATTTGACGATAATGACCCGAATATCCTTGGCCATTGCCAACAGTAATTTACGGTGGTTTTCGGCAAGCTGAACCTTGGAATCTTGGTACTTAATTTTTGAGATTTTGGTCACACCGTCAACAATCCGACCGACAACGGGGTCAAAATGTTCCGTCACATCTTCCAGGCTGACTGGGGTGTCTTCTACGATGTCATGCAAAAAACCAGCAACAATCGTTGCTTCGTCCATCTTTAATTCAGCCAAAATCCCAGCGACTTGAATCGGATGGATAATGTATGGTTCACCCGAATGGCGCCTTTGTTGAGCATGCAAATTCTTAGCCCAATCATAGGCCGCTTGCACCTGGACAACCTGGTCATCAGGCATGTAAGCCTTGACCATCTCCATCACATCATTGGCAGTGTATTCCTTGTACTTGGTCATCGAAAAAGACCTTCCTTTAAATGAAGATTACCCAGCAGCGGCCTGAGTTAGCTAAATGAAAAAAAGAACAATAACTGTCCTTCTTTTTTGGAAACGTGTTTAGGTAATTCCTATTATAAAATACTTTAACCTGGCAAACAAGCCTTTTCAAAATCAGGAATCCAAACATTCTATCAGCTAACTACCACAAATTAAAATTAGCATCCCGCTGACCGTACACAAAGCCCATAAAGACAGGTATTGTCCCTATCCAGCGACCCCAACTTCACTGATTTTTAAAATCTTTATATGTCAGTTTGATTGCATTTTTCACGAAATCGTCATCTCCCTTTCGTGCAAGTTTTTTTAAAAAGGAGTAAACTACTAGATTAGCAGATTATCAATTTTTGCAGTCAAGGAGGCAATATATGACTGAACCTGATCGAGAAACACCTGATCGAGCGATTAACTGGCAACGAAACGTTTGGATTGTATGGCTCGCCGTCTTTATGACCGGCGTTGCCTTTTCTGAAATCTTGCCATTTATGCCCCTGTACATCGATACATTGGGCCACTTTTCTAAATCAGAATTAACCTTTTATTCTGGTGCGGCTTTCGCCATCAACTTTTTAGTGACCGCTGTCGTCTCACCCATCTGGGGTAAAGTAGCCGACAAAAAGGGACGCAAATTAATGATGATGCGCGCCGCCCTTGGTTTGGCAATTTCACTCTTTTTGATGGGCTTTGCCCAAAACGTCTTTGAATTACTGGCCTTGCGGGCCTTGCAGGGTGCCTTAGGTGGCTTCGTTTCCAATGCCAATGCCCTTATTGCAACTCAGACGCCCAAGGAAAAAGTGGGTCGTTCATTAGGAATTATCGTGACCGGCTTTACCGGTGGTCAACTAATCGGTCCACTCTTCGGTGGTGCCATGGCCTCGGTCGTTTCTTACCAAACACTCTTCCACATTACTGGTTTAATTCTTCTAGTCGTTTTCTTCTTTATTTGGTTCTTAGTCGAGGAACGACCAGTTGCTGCAGGTAAGGAAGAAAATCCTGTCGCCAAGGTATCTTGGAAGACGCTGCCAAAGAAATCACTACTGGTCTCACTTTTCTTGACCACCATGCTAATTCAGACTGTCAATATGTCGATTAACCCAATCGTTTCCCTTTTCGTCCGCGAAGTTTTGCACAACCACGGCAACGTGACCTTTATCGCTGGGATTGTAGCCGCTATGCCTGGTTTGGCCACCGTCATTTTTGCCCCAGTCTTCGGCCGCTTGGGTGATAAGATTGGTACCAAGTACCTGATTCAAGCTGGCTTCGTCATGGCCGTCTTCGCCTTTGTCCCAACGGCTTTCGTTACTTCCGTCACCGCATTAATTCTTTTACGGTTTGCGGTTGGAATTTCGGATTCGACCATGTTACCGGCCATTCAAACCTTGCTAACCAAGAACTCACCGGCCGGCATGGTTTCTCGGGTCTTCTCCTATAACCAATCCTTCCAAGCGGTTGGCTCTGTGATGGGCCCAATGTTAGGAGCTGCTATCGCCAACGTCTTTGATTACCGCGCTATCTTTATTGTTTCGGCCGGCATCATTGCCCTGAACGGTTTGCTCTTCTTCTTTAACGTCAACCGCAAGTACGACTTAAATTAAATTTTCACACCAGCAAAAAAGGCTGCCGAATCATTTGTGATTCAGCAGCCTTTTTATGATGCTTCATTTTATTCTTGAAAATCAGCTGGGACAACCATCGTCTCACTAGTGAACCGCCCCATCGGTTGATAGTCATGGCGGTTCTTAAAAGCTAGTGGTGCCGTTTTAATTAAAACGACCTTCTGATTTTGTTCGGTCAAAAAGATTTGCCCAGGACCAACAACCTTGCCCTTGGTGTGTTTACCAATCCGCCAGGGGTGAAGCTTTTGGCCGTCCTTGACCTGATATTCGCCGGACTTTCCTTCACTGACCATGACCCCATATAAAATCTCAGTTGGATACTGGTTATTCTTGCCCATCGCTATTCTCGCTTTCGTACGGTACCACCTTGGCCCCCATCTCAAAACGGGTCAAATCAATGGCTTTATCGGGGTGCAAGTGTAAGTCAAAATCGGTATTTTTCGCTACCATCGCTAATTTAGCCGTTTCATGTTGACCCTTAATAGTCGCTAGGTATTGGCGATCGGCCTCATTTAGCTGACCAACCCAGGCCCGAACAATCATCCGGCCCAACGGCATATCCAAAACCTTTGTTAGGTAGGCAATATGTCCGTATGGCATTGGCCGCAGCCAAGTATCCACGCGTAAATCAGGCAAAGGAATCTTGCTGACCCAGGCGTCCAAATCGACGCGCCAGATAATTTGATACAGACCTGGACTGGCCAATGCCAAATCGTCCAAAAGGGCTGGATCAATTGCTTGATCAAGAATTCTGATTTCACCAGGGCGGTGTTGCGTTACCACCAGTGGATGCTTTTCTTCACCATCATAGAAGAAGTTCAAGCTAAACTCCGATTGGTGTTTTTCAGGACCACTTGGATGATGCTTCTCTTTGGGAAAGACAATCACATTTTGGCCCATGTCCTGCAGCGCCTCAATCAATTTCTTACGGTTACCTGGAACCAAAATAGCATGCGGCTGTTCCTTATCGACCACCGACATCACATCTGAAACTTCCAGAGGTTCCAAATACTGTTTGTCCGACAGATGTGGCAACAGAGTTGGGTCTGCCGCATTGTTATTCATGATAATCGTTTGGTAATCCAATCGATGCAGCTCGGACAGCGTCACACTGGTCATATAACCAGCTGAAGCCCCGTCCCCCATGCGAAAGGCCCCTGGTCCAATAATCAAAACGGACTGGGCGCAAATTGGTTCCGACTCGTTTTCTTCTTCAAAAGTTGCAAAAAATTGACGGGCATGTTCGGGAAATTCACCAGCCGACGGCTCCAAGGCCTTATAGGTAGGTTGAATATTATTTTGCCGAGCCAAAGCACGAATTGCTTGAAAATCAGTTTGCCAAAAACGGGCAATCAACCCATCCGAAAGGCCAAACTTCTTCGCCCGTCGCAGTGCATCCGCATCAATATTATCCCGGTCAACCGACCGCTCAATATCAATTAAGCGAATCAACTGATAAAAATAAAATTCATCGATATTGGTTAATTCGGCCAGTTCATCGACTTCATAACCACGGCGCAAGGCCTCGATTAAGAGCAAAACCCGGTTGTCTTGCGGATGAATCAACTGTTGAATCAGTTCATCATCCGAGACGTCAGCCATATACTTGGGTGAAAAAGACCGGTTATTGAAGTGAGCCGAACGAATGGCCTTTTCCATGGCTTCCACAAATGTTCGTCCAAATCCCAAAGCCGACCCAACTGATTTTTGCACGGAATTCAACTGGCGATTAACTTTAATGCCCATTGCTTCCAGGTCACCGAAAGAGAAAACGGGCAACTTAACGACAATGTGGTCCATCACCGGTTCCATAATCGCCGTTTTTTCATGAAAGGCATTCGGCAGGTAAACCTCGGTAATTTTCTTACCCATGGCCAACTGCGCAGCCACCAACATCACTGGATATCCGGTCATCACGGCCATTCGATTGGCCAAGTGGTCCAGATATGGTGAGACCTTGATGACGTAAATTTCACCCGTTTTTTCATCAAAGGCAAATTGAACATGTAAAACGCCACGGAGACCAATCAAATCAGCAATCGCAAAGGCCTGAATCCGCATCTGCTGCAAAATTTGGTCGGAGACCGTCAAAACCGGCGCCACTGAGAGCGAGTCGGCCGTATGAATGCCAATTGGATCCATGTCTTCTGAAGCTCCGACCTGCAGGCAGTTGCCATCACGGTCACGAACAACCAAAACAGAGACTTCCTTGAGGCCGTTAATCGCCTTAGCAATCAAGACTTCGTTGGTCAATGATTGGTCCATGACCCGGTTAACCACACGGTCAAAGTCATCCAAGCGATCAACAATCTGTCTCGTTGTTCCCTGAATTGGGTTATGGGCCCGGATAACTAAGGGCAGCTCCAAGTCGCGGAGCATTTCGTTTGCTTCTTCTTGGTTTTGTACCACGGCTGAGGCGGTGACACTTAAGCCAATTTCAGCGATTCGATCAAAGAGCAAGGCCCCATCATTCACTTCATGCAATTCGCCGGCTGACAAACCAAGTGTTTGTGGCAGAACGCCATCCTCTTCACGCCACTCCGAAACGACCTGATCCCATAAACGTAACGCCCGGACACCACCAAAAAGTGGCATCACGCCGTCAATCTTTTGAGACTTAATAATTTTTTTGACGTTTTGAACAGTCAGAGTCCGCAAGAATCCGGTGGCCGCTGGTGATTCCAGGGCCAACGAATAGGGATTATCATCCAAAACTGTCACTGTATAACCAAGTCCATTTAAAATTGGCAAAACTTGGTAAATTGCGGCATCACTTTCGCCTTGAAGGCCAAAGTCTGTTTCGCCACCACCGATAAAGAGTACTTTTTTAACCGGCGTTTCAACTATTTTTTTGTACATAATCTGCTACCGTTTCAAAAAAGTCCGCAAAGATTCCGTTTGCTTCAAGGGGTCCCGGGGCCCCATCCGGAAAGAATTGCACCGAAAAGGCTGGGTTATCCCGCAAACGAATTCCTTGTACCGAGCCATCCACCAAGTCGCGGTGGGTCACAAAGAGTTTCTTGCCATCTAAGGAATCCTCGTCAATCACATAACCTCGTCCCTGCCGGGCATAAAAAAGCTGTTGTGAAATAATTTCTTGGATTGGATGGTTCATTCCATGGTACTCAGCCGGCAAGGCTTGAATTTCCGCCCCATTGGCTAAGGCCAGTAGTTCGTGCCCAAGGCCCAGTCCTAACAACGGCATTTTCGTCTGTAAAACCCGAATCAAAGTCAAAACCGAATCGGGCAAGTCCTCGGGGTTACCGGGGCCAGTCGACAAAATAATGCCATCGGGGTCTAGTGTCAACACTTCGTCCACCGTCGTCGTATAGGGCAGAACGGTCACATTGGCATCATAGTCACCAAGGACTCGCAGAATCCCGTGCTTCAAACCAAAGTCAATCACGATAATATGAAAACCGTGACCGGGGTTGGCATAGGCCTTTGGAGTAGCCGTGTTTTGCACCTGTTTATTCGTTAACACGGTGGCCACCAATTGGTCAACTGCGTGGTCATCGACAACATCAACGATTGTCGCCTTTTGGGGACCTGTTTCACGAAGGTGGCGAATTAACTTGCGCGTATCCACCTCATATAATCCCGGAATATTATGATGCTGCAAAAAGCGGTCAAGGTTCATCCGCCGCTGCCGATTAGTGGAAACTTCCGCTAAATCGTGAACAACCACACCACGAATTTTTGGTGTGGTCGACTCATAGGCCTCCGCATGGATCCCATCGGCGCCAACAACAGGCATCGCAAAGACAATCATCTGCCCATCATAAATTGGATTTGTAATTGTTTCTTGATAGCCGGAGGTAGCGGTATCAAAAATAATCTCGCCAAAAGTCGTCGCTGGTGCGCCGAAGCCCTGGCCAGAAAAAACCGTGCCATCCTCTAAGATTAGGTGCCGTTCCATACTTTTTTCTCTCATTATCTACTATTTTCAAAAAAATCAGGTTCTCTCCAGTCCTGATTTTCCAGGTTAAGACGAGTTAAATTGTCCTAATGAACAATTTCAACCGAGTCTTCCCCGTCAAATTCCTTAACCTTGACCTTAATTTTTTCATTTTGGGCAGTTGGGATGTTTTTACCAACGAAATCGGCCCGGATTGGTAATTCACGGTGACCACGGTCAACCAACACTGCCAAAGCAATCGCCTGAGGACGTCCGATTTGAATCAAGGCGTCCAAAGCGGCCCGAGTTGTCCGGCCGGTAAACAACACGTCATCAACTAAAACAATGTTTTGGTTGGCAATGTTAAGCTTTTCGGTTGGGTCCAAGCCCAAGTCATCACCGCTATCCAGGTGATCGTCACGATAGTTCGTTACATCAATCGCCATCACTGGGATTTGAACCTGTTCGAGCTGCTCCAAACGATCAGCAATCCGGTGAGCCAAATATTCGCCACGAGTCTTAATCCCTACCAAAATCAGGTTTTGACCACCCTTATTTCGTTCCAAAATTTCGTAAGTAATTCGGGTCAATGCTCGTTGCATCGAATCTTGGTCTAACACTACTTTATTTGCCATGTTTCGTCCTTTCTGTCGGGCCTATTGACGTTACTAACTGATTTTCCACCAATTATCAACCTTGGTTTTCACGCAATTCTTGCAATACCTGTTCAAATAGCGGTGGTAATGCTGAATCAAAGCGAAGTTCCTCTTGTGTCTTTGGTTGAGTCAGCACCAGCGTTTTTGCATGAAGCAACTGACCTGGTAATTTAATATTAAAAATTTTGTCCTGGTGGCCATAAACACTATCACCAACGACCGGGTGACCAATATAAGCCAAATGCACCCGGATTTGATGCGTTCGACCAGTCTCTAATGCCAATTCTAGCAGTGTATAACCGACAAAACGTTCAATCACCTTAAAATGAGTCACGGCCTCACGGCCATCCCCAATCACCGCCTGTTTCTTACGGTCCTTAGGGTGTCGACCGATCGGTGCATCAATGGTTCCCTCATTCTCCTCAAAGTTTCCTTTCACCAACGCATAGTAAATTCTTTGCGTTTTATGAGCCTTTAATTCAGCGGCTAAGGCATGATGAGCTTGGTCATTTTTCGCCACCATCAACAAGCCAGAAGTATCCCGGTCAATTCGATGGACGATTCCGGGACGGAATTCGCCGTTAATCGTTGATAGAGGGGCATGATAAAGCAAAGCGTTGACCAAAGTGCCGCCTGAATGACCAGGTGCGGGATGAACAACCATTCCCTGGGGTTTATTCACAACCAGCAGGTCATCGTCTTCGTATACAACATCAAGAGGAATATTTTCTGCCTCGAGTGTCGTTTCTTTGACCGCCGGTGGGTTAATACTAACAACATCACCCTTTTTGACCACATAAGACCGTTTCACGGCTTGATCATTGACTAACACGAGCCCTTCTTTAATCCAGTTAGCCAGCGTTGACCGCGAATAAGGTAACTTTGCCTGTCCTAAAACGGCATCTAACCGTCCCTGTTCTTGGTCAATTGTCATTGTGACCGGTGTTATTTCAGCCATTTAGGCCATTCCTTTCAGCGCTTGCGCCATTTTCTTTGAAAGATGGTAGGCCCGTGGCCGGCCACCAATCACAATAATGAGTGCCTTTTGGTCAAAAAACCAATTGACCGCTGAGTCATTCAAGTCAATCACTTGTTTCTTCATCATCCAAGCACTTTTAATCGTCAATGTTTGATTTTCAAGCATCATTTTACGGCCAAAAAAAGTCCACAGGCCAATCAAGACTATGATAATGGTATAGGTCGCCCACCACCAATCGATACTGTAAAAAAGCTCACTAGCCCAAATAGGACTAATGATTAAAACGGATAACCACATAATCCAAGCAATATTGGACCAGTCCGCCTTTGGTTGATAAAAACCGCGAATAACACGCATGAAACGTTCTCCTTGTTCCGTATCTAAACATCTATTATTTTACCATTTACTAATGCATTCTGGTATTGTTAGAACTGAAGAAAAGTCCGAGAAAGGAAAAAAATGTGATTCGTTTAGCAATCGATGCGGCCTATCAAAAAGATAGCCACCACGCCAGTGCTGGTCTTGTTCTCGTTCAAGACGGTCAACAATACCAAAAAAAAGTTCGCTTAGCAGACTGTGAGGATAACCACAAAGCTGAATTTTTAGCTCTACTTTGGGCGGTTAAATCAGAATTAACAATCCTAAAAACAAGTCAACTCGTCGAAATCGTCTCGGATTCAAAGATCCTAGTCAGCTCCATGCAAAAGGGCTATGCCAAGCATTATCAAAAAGAAGTCGATCTGATTTTAGCCTTCTTACCCAATCCTGATTTAACCTTTTACACCTGGATATCGGATCGAAAAAATCAAGGCCCTCATCACCTGGCCATGCAGGCCCTACAAGATTAGGGGCACTGTTAGTGTAAAAAAATGAATTTAAGCCAAGATTATAGCTCAGAAAAAACCGTCAATCAGTCGATTGGCGGTTTCTTCTTTAATCATTAATAATTAATTGGTAGGCAAAACGCTTTGTTGAGATATGGTCTGCTTCGAGCATATCAACTGAACCACGTTTTTCAAAACCATTATTAGCAATCACCTTTTGCATGGGCATGTTCCCTGGATGGGTATCGATGCGAAAATCGCGTGCTCCCCGTGCATAAAAGAATGAAATTAACGCCGTAAAGAAACGTGGTGTTAGCCGCTGGCCCCGGAACTTGTCCGACATCGCTACCCGATGGAGTGAGGCATAGTCGTGCGGGTGACCGCTATCAGCCCAACTACCTTCTTTAATGTCCGTGTAGAGTGGGTCTTCCCCTTCAAAGGCAGCAGCATATCCCGCCACCTCGTCACCCACAACTAAGACAAAACCCTGTTGCGCATCCAAATCAGCTTGGACGGTCGCTTCATTTGGGTAATCGGATTGCCACTGGTCAATCCCCTGCTCCTTTAAATAACCTTTGGCGGTCTGTAAAATTGAAACAATTTCAGAGACATCACGAGCCTGTGCTCGTCGCATAAATACTGCTGGCATATGCGTAATATCGCGCACTAATATCAGTACGCTACTCCTTTCCAAATGTCATCAGGCACCAATTATAGCACAACAAATTTGGAAATAAAGTCTCTGAAAACACATTTTTTCATGAATTTTTGCATGAGCATTTCCAAACAAAAAAGCTCGATTAATCTGTGACTAATCGAACTTTTCTATCTGGCTATTCAAGAGGTTTTTCTATTCAAAAATATCAAACTCATCCCAACTTCGTGATTTTTTTAATTTTATTAAAAACTTTAAAAATCAATATCATCATACTTTTTCTTAATCAAACCAAGTCCTGTTAAGACCACTAACCAAGCAACCAAAATGCTTGATTTCACTGAACGCTGATGATTGATATGGCCATGATTTGTTTTTGGCAAGATGCTAATTGAATCAGACTGGTCTGTATAAGTATCATCAATTTGGCGATGCTGGATAGTTGCATCAATTTGATCAATCATTGTCTTCTGCTTTTGCTCAATATGACTATCCTTGGCTGTTGCAGAATTATCTTCCGACAAGTCAGTTAACAACTGTTGCGCTCCAGCATTCGACTGCGCGATTTCTGCTGGCCGAGAAACGGCTTGTGCCAGCTTGCTATCACTAACTTTCACTGATGTGGCCACTTGCTTGTCATCGATGTGCAATGCTTTGGTTTGATTGGTCGGTACTACTGCTCCCCTCTTATCCGTCTTCGATTCAACAGATGGAGTAGCTGGTACCGTTGTTTCCTTCTCATCGGCCTTTGGTTCAACAGATGGAGTAGCTGGTACCGTTGTTTCCTTCTCATCGGCCTTTGGTTCAACTGATGGAGTAGCTGGTACCATCGTTTTCTTTTCATCCGTCTTCGGTTCAACTGATGGTTCAACTGATGGATCAACCATTGGTTCAGCAATCGTTTCGATTGTCTTCAACGCCGCCTTGACATCCCCATCAAGACTTTGCAGAGTTTTTACTTGGCTAATTGCCTGGTGAGCCTGTTCAAGAGCCTGTTGCAACCGAGCAATAGCTGTTTCATAAGACCGTTTGTCAGCATTGCTTACGGCCTCGATTGCTACACGCTTCTTTTCACCAGCCTGGTCTACTTGTTGGTTGGCTGTCTGAATTTCAGCTTGACTAGGTTGAGCTTGATTAGCGACCGGAACCGTTAGAGTATTAATGTTCTTCAAAAATCCCGTTAATTGTTCTGTTAAATCTTGACCAGTCTTTGCTTAGTCAATAGCTTGACGTGCCTGGGACATTACGTCTCGTAAACGATTAACACTAACCTGATATGTTGATAGGTCAGGATTCAGTACCTGATCAATTTCTGCCTGCTTCTTAGCACCAGCCCAGTCAATCTGCTGCTTAGCCGCCTGAATAACCGCTTGGTTTGGCTGTTCCTGATTGGCCACCGGCACCGTTAGCGCCTTAATTTTCTTCAAGGATTTTGTTAATTGCTCTGTTAGCTCTTGACCGGTTTTTGCTTGATCAATTGCCTGATGCGCCTGGTCCATTGCTTCTCGTAACTGGTTAATAGTCGCTTGGTAGATTGATACGTCTGGATTTGGTACCTGGTCAATTTCTGCCTGTTTCTTAGCACCGGCCCAGTCAATTGACCGATGTGCCTGTGTTCGTTCTTCGCGCTTAGGCGTCAAAGTACTTGGTGCTAAAATCATGGCAAAATCATCCAAAGTTTCTTCTTGAACTTGGTCAACATCGGCATTCGTATTGGCATCATTAATCCGTTGATTGGCAACTGCCATTAACTGATCAATCCGCTCCACTTGTTGGTGGAGGCTAACTGGATCAACATTTTCAATTGCGTTAAACCGCTGCTTCAGCTCATCCCCTGCAGTTTGAATCACACCCTTGGCGCGGTTAGCTTCATCAATATCAACTGGTTGGAAAGAACGCATCATATCTGGCTGACCAACCGCTTCAATGGCATCCAGTGCTTCTTGTTCAATGGCTACTAAGCTGGCATTCACTGTGGCTTCAACCAATTTTTGATTGGCTCGCTGAACAATTTGATCAATAGCAGCTTCTTGCTTTGCTAACGACTCAGCATCAACCCCTGGATTCTTTTCAAAGATTTTCTTTTGCTCATTCGCCTTTTGTTGAACGTTCCTACGGATTTCTTGGCAATCTGCATCAGTCGGTTGTCGGAAAATCCATTGAATTTGCGGTGCTTGAACCGCCTGAATGGCTTCCTTAATTTTCATAACCGCAGTCTTTAATTGGCCATGGTTCTTGGCCAAACTAATAGTAGTAAGACCTTCCTTGACGACTTTATTCACGGCTTGCTGTTGCTGTGCCAATTCATCAAGGTCAACTCCGGTAATTTGTCCAAAGTCTTGGATTCGATGTTGACCCGCTACCGTCACATCTTGGATAGCAACTTGCATTTCTTCCTTGTTAACCGCTTGATCCTGCCAATTTTGCTTTGGCTGTGCTACTTGGTTAATGTCTTGCAAGCCCTTGTTGACAAGCACATGGACATCGTTAACAGTTTCTGCCTGATCAATCAAAGCAGAATAGCGCTTCACAACACCCGCTAACAATCCTTTTTGTTCCAACAGACTTTCTTGATTGACACCATCGAGGGCTTCAAAACGTGCTAGCCTTTCTTTGGCAGCCACCGATAACATCTGCTGACCATCCGCTTTTTGGTCGACTGTCGCTTGGCGATATTCGGGTGCTAAACTTGGCTTCGCCACTGCCTGTATATCAGCTAAACTTTGCTTAAGCGCTGCAACCAGTTCATGGTGAACCGTCGCCTTTTCAATCGAATGATGGCCGCTCCGCAAAACATATGCAAGCTGGGCCAACTGATTTTCCAAACTTTGCTGATCAACATGGTCAATGACCAAGAAGTCGTCCTTCTTTGCCTGGCCAGCAGCGCTAAGCTGCTGTGCCGCTTCCGCTTTTTCTTGGTCAGTAACTGCTTGATAAGCAAAAATCAGAACCGGATTAGCCACTAAGTCAATCTTGGCCACTGCTTGCTTTTGGACAGCGGTTAAATCTTGATGCAACTTTGCTTGAGCCAGTGCTTCCTTAGCTTGTTCCAGGATACGGTCAATTTGTTGCTGTTGCTGTTTGAGGCTCTCCAAGTCAACATGAGTAATCTTAGAAAAACGCTCTTGCTTAGCATGACCATACTGGGTCAACATCTTTTCGATGCCGGCTTTATCAGCTAAAGTCACTGGTCGATAAGCCAACTGTACTTCTGGGTCGGCCACTTGGTTCAAGCCACTTAGTCCAGCCTGCAAGGCAGTCTGCAACTGCCCTTGGTTTTCAGCAGCTGAAAGAATCCCAATCGCTGTCCTTCGAGCAGCCTTCAGGGCAGCTACTTGCGCCTTTAGGCTTTGCTCATCCACATTTTTAATGTCGGAAAAATGCTCTTGCTTTTTCAAAAAGGCCTGGTTAAGAATTTCTAGCGCCTGGTTACGGTCATCCTTGGTAACCGAACGGAATTCTGTTTGAACGACCGGTTCAACAACATCCTGAATAACCTGCAAGCCAGCTGCTAATGCCTGGTTCAAGTCCTGCTTTGTTTTAGACTTGGCAACTAAATCGTGCGCCTGTGCCAAAGCTTGATCAACGGCCTGTTTTTGTTGGTTGAGGCTTTCTGGGTCAACATGGGTAACTGCATCAAATTGACCCTTTTTCAGGTTAGCCTGCCGTGCCAATAAATCATCGACAGCTGATTTTTCATCCTGACTAACCAGCCGGAAAAGAGGGAGCAAGCTTGGCTGACTAATACTAGTAACCGCTTGTTCAGCCTGTGTGACGGCTTGGTTCAAATCTCCCTTAGTTGCCGCCCGGTCAATGGTTTCTTGTCCCTGCGACAAAGCTTGGTTCAATACCTGCAATTGCTGAGCCAAACTAGCCTGGTCCACATGACTAATTTGCCGGAATAACTCTTCACGTTGTGCCACGACCTGGCCAAGATACTCCTTAGCCATTTTCTTATCAGCTATAGTTGCTGGTTTCAGTTCTTCCAAAACAACAGGTGCTGCTATTTGACGAATTGCTGTCAGTCCCCGTTGGCAAGCAGTGACTAGCTCCCCGTTTGTTTGTGCCTGGTCAACAGCCTGACTCGCAGCATTTTCTCCTTGATCAACTAAAAGCTGTTGTTTCGCTAAGCTGTCAGGATCAACACCTACCAAAGCTGCAAATTTTTGTTTTTGGGACTCACCGGCTGTCCGTAATTGCTCCTTGGCATCTGCTTGATCGTTGGCCTCAACTTGGCGATAACCAATTTCCTTGATTGGAGCAGCCACCTGGTCAATTTGCGTTAATGCATCCGCCAAACTTTGGCGAAGATCTTTCTTGATTTTGGCAGCCGATAGCAACTGCTGCCCATTCACTCGGTTTGTTTCAATCAAACCTGACTGTAAGGACAGGCTAACCAAATCGACATGATCAATGGCAGCAAAAGCGGTTTTTTTATCATTTGCTGCTTGATTCAAGGCCAAAAGTGCTTGGTCTTGCTCAGCCTGGGTAATTGGTTGATAATCAGCTTCCAGTGCTGGCCCGGCAATTTTAGCAATCGAATCAAAGCCAGCTTGGACAGCCCGCTTCAAATCACCTTGAACTACTGCTCGGACAACACCCTGCTGTGCTTGAATAATCGCTTGTTGCACCGCTTCAACCTGTTGCTGGACGCTCTTTTTCTCGCCATGTTCGACAGCAAGAATGGCTTGCTTTTTAGCCTGACCGGCATGATTAATTGCCTGCCGTGCTAAGTAACGGTCCATATCGGTCACCGGCTGATAGTCCTTTTGAATTAAAGGCTCTTCAATTCGTTGCATGCGATCAAGGTTGTCAGCCACAGCCTTTCGAAAGGCACCAGTGGCTTTTGCTTTTTGCAATTCCTGCAATCCGGTTGCCAAAACCGAGTCAACGACTGATTGCTGAGCCCGTAAACTTTCTTGATCAACATGGCTAATAGCTGCAAAATCAGCCTTTTTCGCCTCACCAGCCTTTCGTAAAGTCTGTTCACCAAGGTGGCGTTCCTCTGCCGTGACCGGTTGGTATTCGCTTAAAATTTGTGGCGCTGCTACCAAATGAACAGCCTTAGCTCCCTTCTCATAGGCTTCCTGAATGTCTTTTTGAATCATCGATTGATTCAGTTCGATAGTCGTGGATTTTTTAATCAAGTCTAAAAGTTGAAGTTGTTTCGACAAACTGATTGGGTCAACATGCAAAATTGTTTCAAACTGCTTGCGCTTGGCCGAAATAATATCTAAAAGGTTACCATAGGCGACACCAATGTCATAAGCAGTCGCCTCTTTGTAAGCAAATTCAACCTCCGGCTTCGCTACCGCCCTGATTTTTATTAGTGCCTGGTCGCTGACTTTAGCGAGTTCGCCCTTCGTCTTTGCTTGGTTAATTGCTTGTGTTCCAACTTTGAGAGCCTCTTCTAAAATTGACAGTTGCTGCGCCAAGCTCTGTTGGTCAGCATGGGCAACCTTTTGGAAAAGGTCACGTTGGTCTTGAGCAGCTTGTTCTAAGAAACTAATCGACAAGGTCTTATCAGCTGCCGTTGGCTCCTTCAATATTTCTTGAATTGTTGGATTTTCAACAGCTCGAATTGCTTGGCACACCTTTTGGAAACTTTGCTCAAATTCGCGGTTCGTTTCCGCTCGATTTAATTTCTCGATACCATTAGAAATTATAAGATTCAATTTAGCCTTCTGATTAGCCAGGCTCATTGGATCAACGCCGATAATTTGATCAAAGGAATCGCTTTTTTCTTGTCCAATTTGCTGCAAAATCGCCACTGCACGACCAATATCATGTTGACTAACCGGCTGATAAGCAATCAACATGGTTGGGTTGGCAACTGCATTAATATCTTTGAGCGCTTTTGCCATCGTACCATTTAAATCACCGTTTGTTTTGGCCTGCTGAAGAGCAATTGTCGCTTTTTGAACTAACTGGTCCACAAAGTCTGCCTGCTGATTAAGGCTATCGGATTCAACATGCACCACTTGCTTGAATTGCTGCTTTTTTTGTTGACCGACAGCCACCACTTGATCAATCGCTTGTTTACGATCGGCTGCCGAAACCGGTTGAAATTCTTTGATTAACTGTGGTTCGGCAACACCATCGATTGCTACCAGTGCCCGTTCTAACGCCACTTTCAGTTCTTGCTTCGTCTTGGCATCGTGAATAGCCGTTAATCCTTGATTAACCGCTTCAGTCACCAATTGTTCTTGCCTCAGCAGGCTCGCTGGTTCCGTATGGGCAATTTCGTGAAAGCGCTTTTTGGTTGACCGTCCCTTTTCTTCAAGGGCAACAACCGCAACCTTCACTTCATCGAGGCTAACTGGTTGGTAATCAATTTCTAAATCAGGATTAGCCACGTCATTAATAGCGTGTAAACCATCCGCCAATGTCCGAGCCAACTCAACCGTTGTTTTAGACTGACTAACTCGTTTTTGGTAAAAGGCAACCTCATGGTCCACCACTTTTTCTTGTTTGTGTAAACTTTTTGGATCGACATGGGCGATTTTAGCAAAATCTTGTTTCTTTTCTTGCCCAGCTTGTGCCAAGGCTACCTTAGCCTCCTCCTTGCCGGCCTTGCCTAAGAAAATTGCTCGTAACGCATCGATAATGCGGTCTAGAACGCGCCGGGCTGATTTAACATCCGGTGCGAGGCCAACATCATTTTTTCCAGTTTGAACAATCGTCTCCACTTGGTCGAGCAACGCTTGTTTTTGTTCCTTAGTTAGTTCCGTAGCATTATTAATTGTTACTTTGGTCGAGAGTGCCTCTTGATCAATTTGTTGGTAAGCTAAGTCACGATTTGTATTTAGTACCGCTGGTTCCAACTGGTGCTTTGCCGTTGCCTGATTTTGAATGGCCAGCAATTGATCAAGTCGATCTTTTTGCACGGAACGAATATCATCCATGGTTTGACTTTGGTTCAATTTCTGGTTGGCTTCACTAACCACCGTTTGAATTTTTTGACCATAGTCCGCAACTGTTTGATCCAATAGCTTTGGCTGCAAATGCTTAATCAAACTAAAAAGGTATTCCCCCTGCTTTTCGATGGTTGCAAAAGCGGAATTCCGCTGACTATCCAATGGTGATTGCAGGGTCTGATTTTCCTGGAAGACTGTTAGTTTGGTTGGCCGCACTGGGACAACCTCACCGTTTTTCAACGTCATTTCACCATTATAGTAAACCGTAAATGGTCGGTTATAAATGGCAAAATCTTGCCGACTAGTCTTTTGACCAGCTGGGTCCACGGACCGCGCTAGACGAAGTGATTGCACGTTCTGGCTTGGATGGAAACCTTGTTCATCGAGCAAGACCTGATGGTCAAAGTAATCAATTACTCGATCAAACCGCGATGCTTGATCGTAAAAATTCTGCCCATCAGCTAATTTCACAACGCGGTGGTCAAGGTCTTGACCAGGCAAAACTCGTTCCTGATGATCAACTTCCGCCCATTCTTCAGAATGACCAGCCACTTCCTTTGTGTTTAAGGCTTGCTTTTGATCAAAAAGCGAAATATAGGCCCGCCATGTTGGTACTTTTGATAATGGTAATGGATGGACTTCTTTTTGGTCTGCATACTTCAATGCAATGTCACTGCCCAAATCCCCATTTTTACCATAGTCATGACTCGACCGAGAAAGCATATCGTTGCTATCCATCAGGTTTAACGACAAAAAAGCGTGACCATATTTTTGTGGCGGTAGCTGGTGGCGAGTCAAAATTTTATACGGGCTATTGTCAGCGTAAACTTTCAAGTCTGCCAGCCGTTGTTGGTGTTGACCATCGGCATTGTAATGCTTTTCCATCTCTTGGCTACTCATGTTACCTGGGTAGCGATTTAAATCAAAGTTCAAATAGCCATAGGCACCACCCTTGATGTTTCCAGCCCAAGACAGCGTCTCCATAAAGAACTTCGTCAAGATAATTTTTGCCTCAGTCACTGCACCACTATAGCGATTCAATTCATCACCACGAACTAGCAGGTACAGCGCGACAGGATCATCTTGATTACTGACCTTAGTTGCTTTTGGATACACTGTGATTGGATAAAACGGACTGTCCGAATTTTTGAAGGTTAAATTAGTGCCGTACTTTTCGTTTAACTGACTAACTGTTTTGCCTAAAACAGCATCAACAAGTGAACCAACGTTACCACTCAATGGCACGCCTAAGCCCTGCGACAAAATTTGATTCAGGCCTGGCACCATATTGCCCAACCGATCCAAGCCGAGTGTGGCATTGAAGTTCATTTCAGCCGCAAAACGAGTGCTGTCCAGATTAAGTGTTTTAACAAATTCATTTGGATCAACACCACGAGGCACCGCCACACGCAGATAAACTCCATATTGGCCTCGCTCATAATTACTCGTTAGCTTATCATCAGCCATACCCATGCTCAGTACATTTGCAACAGAACTCAGGGTTGCTTGTAGCATCTTATAATAACGTTCTGGATTTAAAATCGAATCATTCGAGGGAGAAATATTTGCCGTTAACGGCATACCACCACCCAATACAAGAGTGTTTTGAGTTGGGAAGTAGCTCGTCTTCGTCGTTTTCTGATTTTCACCAAGAATTTTTTTGACGCGATCCGTTATTTGTTGGGTAAAGGATTCATCAGCTGTTAAGCGCATTTCAGAAACGTTGGAATAATCATTTTTAATGCCGGTCAAGCCAAGTAACGACTTATCTGGTTCACCAAAAATCATCTGTCCAGCTTGAGCGATATGGCGCTGATCACTGTCTAGCACAGCGTCCCCACCACCGTTTAAATTCGGTTCGCTTGTTTTTAAGGTAGTGACTAATTTTTCATAAGCATCAGTTGTTTGCTCATAAAGCGAGGGCAATGGCTGTTGTGCTAAATCAGTCACTCCCGGATTTTTTTGCTGGTCGCCAGCTGACTTTTGATCTTTCCCTGACTGTGAATCCTCTTTATCCGGTTTTTGATCCTGCTTTGACTGTGAACCTTCTGTATTAGGATTCTGTTGCTGATCTGCATTCTCCCCTGGATTGTCTGGTACGACCACAACCGTTCCCGGCCCCTGGTGCCGGCGCTCAGGGCGCGGATTGTCAACGGTGATATCGTCATCCGCTTCATTTTCCCTCTTGTCATCATCCTTGGTGTCAACATCAACACCAAAATCAGCCTGGTCAAGGTTAACCCTAGCAGCCAACTGTCCCTCATTTTGCTGTCGGTCGTCATCAGCCCGAGCATTTTCTACCGTTTGCACTTGTGCAGCATGACCACTAATCTGGTAGTGGCCATCCACTAAGGTGAAACCACTCGAAGCCAAGACGGTCGACGCAACCAACCAAGCGCGACGCGATTGATAGATTGTATACTTTTTCTTGATATTTGTATCCATTATTTTTACATTCCTTTACTTTATTTTCGTTTGTTGCAATTTGATTATATAGTCTGCTTTATAAAAAGACAAATTATAAAAGAAAACGCTTTCTTTTATAATTTTAAAATCAACACTTTTGTAACGATAGCGCTTTCAATCTTCTTCAAGAAAA
Organism: Fructobacillus evanidus; assembly: GCF_963580165.1. Classification (NCBI taxonomy): domain Bacteria; kingdom Bacillati; phylum Bacillota; class Bacilli; order Lactobacillales; family Lactobacillaceae; genus Fructobacillus; species Fructobacillus evanidus. Next base: position 227,660 of record NZ_CAUZLM010000001.1, on the reverse strand, counting down.
GCGTACACTCGTTTTTTAATTTTTATCAATTTCACGAAAATAAATTCAAAAATAAACACAAAAAAAGATTGTCAAATGACAATCTTTTTCGCTGATTTTTTATTCTGATTTGGAATATTTTACTTTTTTTCGGCTTTTTTAGCCCAAAACTGAAAATAATCAACCCGCAACTGCCCGTTAAACAGTTTGCGCTTTTTCGTCGCTTTTTGACCGAAAACTTTTTCAAAGGATAAATCAGAAGTTAGGATGTACTTCGACCAGTAAGGCAGACGACTATAAACTGCTCCCATCTGCTTATAAAGGCCCTCCGCCTCTTCAAGTTCACCGAGTCGTTGACCGTACGGTGGGTTTGCTACTAAGACGCCGCGCTCTTCTTCTGGTTGCCAATCGCCGGCAGCCAGGGCCTCAAAAGTGATATCTTGCGACAAACCAGCATGCTTAGCGTTTTCTTGGGCAATCTTGACCATTTTCGGATCAATATCATAGCCACGAATGTTCAATGGTGTGTCGTAATCGGCCTGATCTTCGGCCTCATCACGAATCGTATCCGAGAGGCTGTGATCAAACCAATCCATCTTTTCAATATCAAAGTCACGGGTCAAACCTGGTGCCAAGTTGCGACCAATTAAAGCCGCTTCAATTGGAATAGTTCCAGAACCACAAGTCGGATCGACAAAGGGTAAGTCCTTCTTCCAATTGGTCAAGAGCACTAAGGCCGCCGCAAAGTTTTCCTTCAACGGCGCTGGTCCTTTTTCAACTCGGTAACCGCGCTTAAAAAGTGATGGTCCGGTTGTGTCCAAAGTCAACATGACTTCGTCCTTGGTCACCATGACTTCTAATTGTGCAAAAAAGCCGGTTTCTGGTAGGCGAGTCCGAACGTGAAAAGCTTCCTGCAAACGGGAAACAATCGCCTTTTTTGTGATTGACTGAACGTCTGGCACTGAGTGCAAGGCTGATTTTTGAGAACGACCGGCAACAGGGAATTCCGAATCATAATTAAGGTAATCTTCCATAGGCAAGGCCTTGATGCCTTCAAAAAGCTCATCAAAAGTTTCTGCATGAAAGGAACCAATCACGATTTTCACTCGGTCGGCGGTCCGAAGCCACAAATTAGCCCGTAAAATATCGGCCTGAGTACCTTCAAAGAAGACTCGGTAGTTTTCAACCTGAACGTCAAAGCCCAGGTCCTTTAATTCTTGGCCTAAGACGGACTCTAAGCCCGCCGCAACTGTTGCCATTAAACGATATTTCTTTTCCATCATTTTCCTTTTATAATATAAATACTATGATACTCAGTGAATTCTTTGCCCTGACAACTTACCTACCAAATCAAACCGAAGTGTTTGGCCAAATCAAAGACGACCGCGACCAAATCAGACCCCTGGCCCAATTACGCTTTTTCAACCAACAAACAGAAATCGCCTTTGTCGCTGGGAAAAAGCCATTGACACTTGGGCAACTGCAAACGCGACTCAGCCAAGTTAGTCCAAAAACGAAGCTAGCTTGCTTGGTCGATCAGACCGGTCCCAAACCATTGTTAGGTTTTCATCAGGATAACCTCGGTCGCTTAATTTTACAATAAAACCCAGCGAATCTCAGCCTTTGAATGCACTTTCAATCTTTTTAGAGGTCATCTAACTTAAAAGTTGGTACAATTGGCTGCTTTTTTTCGGGCTGATTTTGCCCCTGACCATTGGCAGGCTTTGCTTGATAAACCACACCGCGGCGCTTTTCTTTAGCGATTTGCACTGCCTGAGGCGAAGTTAAATTGTCACGTTGCCAGTTCACCAAAATGGCTTCAATATAGCGCAGGCTCCGAGCGTTGTTGGCCACTGCTTCTTGAATCGCCAAGACCATCATGTTTGGATCAAAGTGGTCTTGGTCAAACCACTGAGCCACGGTTTGCATTTCCAGTGGCGACAAGTTACGGCCAAATTCACCCTGCAAAATCCGGACCACTTCTTGTCGGCTTTTTTCACCAGCCGAAACAACATTATTGGCTGGCCTCAGTCCCTGACCATTGAGCAAGCGGTCGTATAGTGGCAAGAAGTCATAGATTTCGCCCTGGCGTCCTTGACCAGCAATCTTCATCAATCCTCGGTCAACCATTGACTTTAATCGACCAACGACCACCCGTTCCGTGACCTTCATAATTCGCGCAATGACCTTCGGATTGGCCTGGTCGCCCTGGTCCTGGAGGCGTTTCACCTGTAAAAAAAGAACCAAATCATCATTATCAAAACCCAAATCTTGGTAATGCACTAGTAAAGCATTTTCTAGGCTAGTGCTCCCAGCCTGCAAGAAGGCCTGTAATTTATCGTCCATCAAACCCTCCTCATCAATCGTTACAAAAGCGCCCAAGATACCCTTGGGCGCTTTTTTGTCTGCTTTATGGACGCAAGCGGTGCGTCATCCGTGGGAATGGAATTGCTTCGCGAATATGTTCTTCGCCAGTCACGAAAGTCACCATTCGTTCCAAACCAAGACCAAAGCCTGAGTGTGGCACAGAACCATACTTTCGCAAGTCCAAGTACCAACCGTACTCGTCCATGTCCAAACCTTCTTTTTCAATCTGAGCTTTCAAATAATCGTAATCCGTATCACGTTCGGATCCACCGATGATTTCACCGTAACCTTCCGGTGCCAACAAATCAGCAGAAATCACCACGTCATCACGGTCTGGATGGCGCTTCATATAGAAGGCCTTGATTGCCTTGGGAAAGTTGACAATAAAGACGGGCTTTTGGAAGTGGTTGGCCAAGAAAGTTTCCTCAGGTGAACCAAAGTCCACGCCCCATTCCACATCAAAATCGTTTTCTTGCAACAACTTAATGGCATCATCATAAGAAACGCGTGGGAATGGTAACTGTGTATAAGAACGCAACAAATCCTTGTCACGGTTTAACAAGTCCAATTCCTGGTCATTTCTTTCCAAAACCTTTTCAATCAAGAAAGCCACATAGCGTTCCTGCAATTCCAAGGATTGCTCCTGGTGCATAAAGGCCATTTCAGGCTCAATCATCCAGAATTCTGTTAGATGGCGACGTGTCTTTGACTTTTCAGCACGGAAGGCCGGTCCAAAAGTAAAGACCCTTGAGAAGGCCATGGCACCTGCTTCGGCGTACAACTGTCCCGTTTGTGATAGGTAAGCTGATTGACCAAAGTAATCGGTCTCAAACAAGTCGGTTGTCCCTTCGGGCGCAGAACCAGTCAACAAAGGTGCATCCAACTTGATGAAACCTTCCTGGTTGAAGAATTCATAAGTTGCTGCAATCAAGGTATTGCGGATCTTTAATGTGGCAAATGGCTTGATGTGGCGCAAGTAGAGGTGGCGCTCATCAAACAAAAATTCCGTACCATGTTCCTTGGGTGTGATTGGGTAATCATGGCTTTCACCAATGACTTCTAATCCAGTAATGCTGATTTCGTAACCAAATGATGACCGATCATCTGCATGGATTTCACCGGTCACATACAATGATGTTTCCTGCTTCAAATCCTTGGCCAAATTAAACAATTCCTCTGAAACGTCAGCCTTGGCGACCACGCCCTGGAAAAAAGCGGTTCCGTCACGCAATTGCAAGAAGGCCATCTTTCCTGACCCACGCTTTTGCCGTAACCAGGCACCAATTTTTACCGTTTGGCCGACGTACTTCGGTGCATCGACAATTTGGATTGTTGGAATCGTTGTTTCACTCATAAATTATTCGGGCTAATGCCCTACTCCTCACATTTTACTTATTAACTTTATTATGATAAAAATTTTGGCAGTCGTCAACTAGGACAAAAACTTACTGAACAAAAGCCAAAATGCGGTCAAGGGCCTCATTAATGGTCTCTTGATCCTTGGCATAGGACAGGCGCAAGTACCCTGGCATTCCAAAGCCTTCGCCAGCTGGAATGGCAACGTGGGCCTGCTCCAAGAGTGCGGTGGCAAAGTCAATCGTTGACTTCAGGCCCAGCTTGTCCAAAAGATCTTGGTCAACCTTGAAAAAGAGGTAAAAGGCCCCTTCTGGCTTTTGCGCAACAGACAGGCCCGGAATGGCTGTCAACTTATCGTAAGTTGCATTCAACCGACTCTCAAAGGTAGTTCGCATATCTTCGACCATCTGTTGGTCAACCGTTAAGGCGGCCAAGGCGGCATACTGGCTAACGGCAGCCGGATTTGAAGTCATGTGGCCCAAAAGCTTATTCATTTCGGCAATGATTTTTTCATCAGCAATCGTCCAACCAAGACGCCAACCGGTCATCGAATAGGACTTTGAAACCCCATTAACAATAATCAAGCGGGAATCCTTGATTGCTTGCAAAGACAAAGCTGACGTAAACGTTTGCCCGTTATAAACCAATTGGCCATAAATTTCATCAGACAAAAGGAAACTATCATGGGCATCGGCCCAATCCAAAAGCGCCTGCACTTCGGCACGGCTATAGACCTGGCCAGTTGGATTGGAAGGATTATTAAGAATAATCAACTTCACGGGTCCGGCGACTTCATCGAGGTCTGCTGGTGTCAACTTCATCGCTGCCGTCTTGGGCTTAACGGTTGTGGCAACCCCACCCGCCAATCGAACCTGTTCAACGTATGAAACCCAATAGGGCTCGGGCATTACAACTTGGTCACCAGGGTTTAAGAGTACCTGCATAATCGTGTACAAAGACAACTTGGCACCAGAAGTCACCGTCACCTGGTTAGCCGACAAAGCCTGACCCGTTTTCTTGGTCGTTTGCTCAGCAATCGCCTCTCGTAATGGCAAAATCCCACCAACAGGCGTGTAAAAAGAAGTTTGGCCACCTTCGATAGCTTCAATGGCCGCTTCACTAATGGCCTTTGGTGTCGTAAAATCAGGTTCCCCAACGCCAAGGTTAATCACGTCGATTCCTTCGGCCGCCATCTGCTTTGCCTTTTTAGAAACGGCCAATGTGGCTGAAGGTTGAACGGCTTGGGCCCGCTTTGAAAAATCACTTGCTTGCAACATCATCTTCTCCCTAAATTCCATTAATTGATCGATAGACGGTACCGGTCTTATAGTCCATTGTCAAATAGTTCATGTCGCCATTTTGGCTCTCGTAGCTGATTTCCCAGACCAAAGTTTTTTGGTAGAGCGACAAATTGGCCGAATAGACCTTCTTTGGATTGTACTTGGCCTTAACCTGCTTTAATAAATCAGCCCGAGACAGGCCATTGCCAAAGTCAAAGGTCGTCACAGCCCCGTGCTGTCCCTTGACCAAGGCTACTTTTTGCTGGCCATCACTATCTTTACCAAGCACAGCGTAAATAGTCCCATTGCGATCATCTTCTGTGACATTGTGCAAGTTCGTCAAAGAAGTTTTTTGGCTAACCGTTTTTTGCACGTTTGATTCAGCCCTAGCCATCGGCTGTAATGCCACGTAGGCATAAGCGTAAATAGCGCCGGCTACAATCAGGAAAATCGCCACCAAGATGATAAAAAATTTAACCCAAGAAAAACGCTTGGGCCGGGCCATTCTGACTCGTAAGTTGTCGTGAACTTCCATAAAAATTCTTTCTCCGATTTGTCATAACTATTGTTCATTATAGCAAAAAAATAGCCAAGAAATTGGATAATCTCCAAGCTCATGGCTATTTAATCGTTATTCTGCAGTTGAAAGTTCAGTTGCTTCCTTAGCAGCCTTGGCGTAGGCAATCACTCGCTTCATGGCCTCTTCTAATTTTTCAGTCGAAGTGGCGTAAGAAATGCGAATGTGGCCTTCGCCCCCGGTTCCAAAGACAGAACCAGGAATCGTTCCTACCTTAGCCTTCTCACCTAATTCATAGACAAAGGCTTCATCGTCTTGTGGCAAGAAATCAGGAATCTTAGCGAAGATATAAAAGGCGCCCTTTGGTGTTGGTGCCGTAAAGCCTGCTTCTTTCAAGCCAGCCAACACAATGTCGCGACGCTTTTGGTAAATGTCGCGCATTGCCTTTGGCGCATCCCTAGCTTCTGTCAGGGCTGCCAAAGCACCGGCCATCATTGGTCCTGGTGCCGTTGTCACGACACCAGAGTGAGCCAGGCCAACCATCTTCATCAAGGCCTTGGGACCGGCAATAAAGCCAACCCGGTAACCAGTCATCGCGTGTGACTTTGACAAGCCACTAATCAAGATGGTTTGTTCTGGGATGTAATGTGTAATTGACTTATGTGTTTGGCCATAAGTCAATTCAGCATAAATTTCATCCGACAAAACCAAAACATCCGTCTTTTTAATGGCTGCAGCCAAATCTTTGAGCTCTTGTTCATCGTAGGTAACGCCAGTTGGGTTACCAGGGAAGTTCAAAACCAAGCCCTTTGCTTCTGGGTGCTCTTGAATTGCCTTTTCAAACATTTCTGCCGTAAACAAATAAGATGGTGCTGTGTTAATTTCAACCACCTTCAAGCCAAGCCGCAAAGCTTCGGCCTGATAAAAACAAAATGTTGGTGTTGGTACCAAAATTGTTTCACCGCGGTTAAAGAGTGCTGACAGTGAATCATAGATGGCTTCAGAGGCTCCGATTGTCACCGAAATTTCACTTTCAGGATCATAAACCGGACCAGACAAGCGTTCATGAATATAATCGGAAATGGCTTGACGCAAGGCCAAAGTTCCCTGTGAAGGCGCATAATGTGAGTCATTATCATCAACTGCTTTTTTAACAGCCGCTTTGACTACATCCGGAACCGCAAAATCAGGTTCACCAAGGGTGAGCTTGATGATGTCCGGCACGGCGGACAACTTGATGTCAACTGCTCGAATGGCCGCTGGCGGCACGATTTCAAACAATTGGTTATACTGCTTCGACAAACTTTCTTTGACTTGAACCATGAAAACCACTCCTATTCTATTCTAAACAAATCCTTTTACATTGCTTTGCACCATTCTACCATATTATTAAAAATAAATTAGAGAATTTTATCTAATCCGATTTCTAATCCATCAATTTCATCGACTTTCCGAATTGAACGAGCAACTCCTGTCATGAAAGACGAACGATTATTTGTTGATTGTTTAATTGTTAATGTTTCTCCAGCAGAACCAAAGACAACTGTCTCCTCGGCTAAGATGCCTGGCAAACGCATGGCATGCACCGGCACCCCCTGGCTTTGGTCACCACGGGCCGAAGCGTCCGAATGTGGAATTGCAGGTTCTTCTTGACGGGCAGCGACGATCAAATCAGCGGTGGCCTTTGCCGTCCCAGAGGGCGCATCGACCTTATCCTCATGGTGGGCCTCAATGATTTCGGCTGCGGGCAAGTACTTAGCCGCTTGACCGGCAAACTGCATCAACAAAACCGCCGTAATTGAAAAGTTAGGGACAACCAATGCTGATTGATCGTTTTCCAAAGCCAAAGCTCGCAACTTTTCAAAGTCGTCTGCCTGTAAGCCAGACGTCCCCATTACCAAGTCAAAACCATGAGTCAAGGCGTATTGGCCATTTTCAAAGGCAACGGCTGGATTGGTCACATCAACCCAAACATCAGCACTGACGTCAATGGCTGATAGGTCAGTAAAGGTTGGCGCAGTACTTTCTTGGCCATCTGACTGTTGGTCGAGCGCTCTTTTAGTCGTTAAGCGTCCTGCCAATGAAAAATCAGCTTGGCTTTCGATCAATTCTTCAATCGACTGCCCCATTTTCCCCTGGGCGCCTGCGAGAAAGACGGTTTTCATGCAACAACTCCTTGCCGGCCTAATACGGCCTCTACTTCTGCTGTTTGCTGCTCAGTCAAAGGCAGCAATGGTAAACGTAACTGATTTTCAATCAAGCCCTGCTTAGCTAAGATGGCCTTTACGGGACTTGGTGATGGATGAGAGAACAAAACGTTCATCCGCGGCGTCAAAAAGCGTTGGTACTGACCTGCCAAGGCCACATCACCGGCGTCAAGAGCGGCAAAGAGCGCTTGCATCTCACGGCTATAGAGGTGTGAGGCAACTGAAATCGTACCGGCACAACCAACGGCCTTTGCCGCCAATGTTTGGCTATCCTCACCTGTATAAACGGCAAAGCCTTCTGGCGCTTGATCAACCAAAACGGCCAAATCATCAATCGAAGTCACCTGCTTAACCGCATTAATATTTGGGTGGTGAGATAAGAACAAAACAGAATCATTGGTCAACGAAACACTTGACCGACCAGGAATGTTATACAACATCAATGGCACTTGACTGGCATTAGCGATTGCTGTGAAGTGGGCAATCATACCATCCTGATCTGGCTTATTGTAGTAAGGCGTGACAGCCAAAATACCAGTCACACCCTCGATTTGACTGGCAGTCTCAGCCAAAGCCACGGATTCTGCCGTGTTATTTGTGCCAACATTGGCAATAATGGGTCCCCGGCCGTTCACGTATTGGGCAAAGTGGCGGTACAAGGAAAGACGTTCTTCCTCCGTCAACGTAGGTGACTCACCGGTTGTACCACCGATGACAAAGCCCTCCGTTCCTTCATTTAGTAACTTATCCGTTAAACGGTCTAAGGCCTCATAGTCAATTTCATCCTGACTGGTAAATGGGGTAATTAATGCGGTAATCAAATTTGCTGTCATCATCAAAAGCCATCCTCTCTCATCTCTAGCTATAGCGATTTCTTGTATCTTTCAAATAATTATTAACTGGCAAGCTGAAAAATCAGTTTCCCTGGGTGCTGCTTATTGGGCCATTCGTTGTTTAAAGTAAGCGACCATCGCCTGAACACCGGCGTTTAAAGCTCGCTCATCGGGGTTCAACCGGGCATCATGAAGGCTATGTTTGGGGTCACCAACCCCAAGCCAAAACATCGTGCCTGGGAACTTATTGAGTAGGAAGCCGAAGTCTTCGCCAGTCATTGCCGGCTGTGCTTCTACAAAGTCAACTTCCGGATCTTCTTCCATAAAAGCCATAAAGGCTGCCGTAGTTTTTGGATCATTTTCAACCGGATAGTAACCACCCTGAATGAGCTCCAAGTTCATTTGAACATCAAAGGCGACGGCAATCCCATCCGCAATGGCGCGGACCCGTTTTTGCATCATCTCCAAGTCCGTTTGGGTAAAGGCCCGAATTGTCCCGGCCAACTTGGCTTCACCGGCAATCACGTTACCGATTGTGCCAGCATGAAAGGAACCAATCGTCACGACCCCACCATGAATGGGGTCAACATTGCGGGAAACCACGGTTTGCACCTGGCTGACAAAGGCAGAAGCGGCAACCAAAGCATCCTTAGCCTGGTGGGGATAAGCCGCGTGACCACCCTGGCCAACAACCTGAAGATGAATCTCCGTTGTCCCGGCAAAGAGTGTGCCCATTTTGGTTGCAATCTGACCGGCCGGCAAGGCTGGCTGGTCATGCAAGGCGTAAAGTTCATCCGGTTTAAAATCACCCGTGAGTGCGCCGGCCTCATACAAACGTTTACCCCCAGCCTCGGATTCTTCTGCCGGTTGAAAGATAAAAATCAGATTATCTTTAGGCTGATTTTTCGCAAAGTGAGCCAAAATACCCAGGGCAACCGTCATATGAACATCGTGGCCACAGGCATGCATCACACCTGGATGTTTGGAAGCAAAGGGCAGGCCTGTTTCCTCCTCAATTGGTAAGGCGTCAATGTCAGCCCGATAGCCAATTGTTTTCTCCGGGTTCGTCCCGGCCAAGCGGACCAGTAAGGCCGTTTCAACTTCCGGCACCTCTTTGATGGTTAAGAAATCGCTCGCAAAGGCGGCAATTGTATTTTTCAAATATTGTTTTGTTTGCACTTCATGCAAAGCCAACTCTGGAATGGCGTGTAAATCACGCCGAACCTGCGCTAAATTAATGGTTGGATCGGACATCAAAGCCTCCCTTTCATGGACCATGAAAACTTCTCTCTAATCAGCTAGGTCGCGCGGCCATCTTCCAGTCGTTTGCTAGCAAACTCTCTTGTTTACAAATCGCGTAAGGCAGCAACCAAGGCCGTCTTTTGCTCCGTTTGAGCATCGATTTGCTTAATGACCTTAGCCGGTACCCCAGCCACAACCGTTCTTTCAGGAACGTCTTCTGTCACAATGGCACCTGCGGCAACAACCGCTCCAGCACCAACTTGAACCCCTTCGATGACAACGGCGTTGGCACCAACCAAGGCACCATCGCCAACACGGACAGGTTCTGCTGAGGCAGGTTCAATCACACCCGCCAAAACAGCACCAGCACCAATGTGGCAGTTCTTACCAACTTCAGCTCGGCCGCCCAAGACAGCGCCCATATCAATCATCGAGCCGGCACCAATTTTGGCACCAATGTTAATCACGGCCCCCATCATAACCACGACCTGGTCATCGATTTGAACTCGGTCACGAATCAAAGCCCCTGGTTCAATCCGGGCATTCAAGTGCTGGGTGTTCAACAATGGCACCCCGGAGTTACGGGCAATTAATTCAACGTGGTAGTCGGTAATGGCTGCCTGGTTGTCATCCAAAATTGGTTGGATAACTTGCATATCACCAAATACGGTCCCAGTTTTTTCTTCAATAAAAGCTTGCACATCATTTGGCCAAGTAATTTGAGCCAAATCACCAGCTAAGGTCACCTTTGCCGGTGTCTTCTTTTTAGAAGTTGCCAAGTAATTAATGATCGCCGCTGTATCCATTTCAGTCATGTTTTTAGTTTTCCTTTTCGCGTTGTTTTCTTCTTATTTAAGTTCGATTGCTTCTTTCAGTTCAACAAGACAGGCTAATGAAATCAAGCCAGTCTCGCCAAAGCTGATTTTACCACTTACCAGGTAATTGGTAAGCACGGTCGTGGCTGGTCAAATCAGCCAAGCTTTCACCTTCGACCACCAGTTGTGAGAGGCCGTTTTCAACGAAGACCACGGCTGGCACGGGGTTGCGGTTGTAGCGGGAGGCCATTGAGTACCCGTAAGCACCGGTATTCAAAACGGCGACCAAGTCGCCTGGCTCTGTTGCTGGCAATTCCTGGTCTTGAATCAAAACATCCCCTGATTCACAATACTTACCGACTAGGCGAACATGCTCTGCCGGCGCCCCGTGAACGTTGTTGGCCAAGACCGCTTGGTAATCGGCCTGGTAAAGGGCTGGACGAATGTTATCACCCATTCCCCCATCAACGGCCAAGTAAGTCCGCACACCAGGGATATCCTTGCGAGAACCAACGGTGTACAAGCTGTAACCAGCTGGTCCTGCGATTGAACGACCTGGCTCAATCCAGATATCTGGTTGAGCCATGCCCTTTTTAGCCGTTTGTTCCTGGACGCTCTTCAGTAAGGCCAAAACGAGGTTTTCTGGTAGGCGTGGCTTATCAGCATCCGTGTAGGCAATTCCAAAGCCACCGCCAAGGTCCAAGACTTCTGGCTGGTAATCCCAAGAAGCACACAAATCAACTAATTTCTGGCCGGCCAATTCAAAGCCATCTTCCTCAAAAATCTGAGAACCGATGTGAGCTGACAAACCAAGCAGGTGCAAGCTTTCATCGCCTTCAGCGATTTCATAAGCTCGCTTAGCTTGACCAGATTCCAAATCGAAACCAAACTTAGAATCGACTTGACCGGTCTGAATGTAATCATGGGTGTGGGCTGATACTCCTGGAACCACACGCAAGATGACGTTTTGCTGGCCCTCTCGATCCGCCATGACCTGGTGCAAGAGGTCGAGCTCCAAGAAATTATCAACAATAATCGTGCCAACCCCGGATTCAACGGCAAAGGTCAAATCAGCCAGTGACTTGTTGTTTCCGTTATAAGAAACATTGGCCATCGGGAAGTCCGCAGCCACCGCCGTGTAGATTTCACCGGCGGAAACAAGGTCCAAGTGCAAGCCTTCTTCAGCAACTACCTGGTACATTGCCTGGCAAGCAAATGCTTTTGAAGCGTAGGCAACGGCCCCTTTTTGACCGGCTTGTTCAAAGGCCTTCTTGAAGGCGCGCATCTGCTTGCGCATGGTCAAAACGTCATAAACGTACAATGGCGTTTGATATTCCTTGGCCAAATCAGTGGCTAACACGCCACCAATCATGAGCTGGTCCTGGTCGTTTACTTGCAAGTGGTTTGACATAAGAATCTTTCCTTCTTCTCTCTTTTTCAATCAAAATATGATTAAGTGGGGCTTAATCAACCAAGTACCGTGCTAAGCGATCTTGGAATCGAATCGTGATTTCCCATGGATCAATTTCGCAATAGTGGGAAAAATCAATCAGCGTGTTTTCCTGGCCCTGATTTTTACCGATGAAAGTCACCTTGGTTCCAACCGGAACAGGTTCTTCCAAAGCAATCATTAGTTGGTCCATGGCTAACTTACCAACAATTGGGGCTTTCTGGCCGTTAACCAAAACCTCATACCCAACCGTTTCTCTTGGTAGGCCATCCCCGTAGCCGATTGGCAAAGTCGCAATCCATTGGGGCTTGGTGGTTTGGTAAGTGGCACCATAGGAAACAGAGGCACCAGTTGGCAATTGCTTGATCATAACCACCTCGGATTCCAGCGTCAACACCGGTTCCAGATAGTCGTCAGACTTTAATACCCCTTCGGATGGCTCGATACCATAGACCGAAGTCCCTGCTCGAATGACATCCATTGGCATCTGGTCAACACGGTACAGAGCTGCGGCCGAGTTAGCCAAGTGAACCATCGGTGGCATTGGTAACCCATCGGTAAGTTCATGCCAAGTTGCCAGCTGACCTTCAAAGTATGTCGTGTCAACATCATCGGCCGTGGCGAAGTGAGTCATAATACCTTGGTAAAGTAAGAAATCAGCATCTTGAACATCGTCAATCGCCGCACTCAACTCTTCTCGGTTACGAAAGCCGATTCGGCCCATGCCCGTGTCGACCGCCAAGTTAACCTGGAGCTTAGGACCGCCAAGACGCAAATTGGCTTCAGCCTGTTTCAAGGTTTCACGATCAGCAACCGTGGCAATGATTTGGTAATCAGCCATTAGCTGAGCAAACTCAGGGGACGTAAGGCCCAAAACCAAGATTGGCTGGCAAAAACCGGCCTTGCGTAAGGCAATCGCCTCATCCATCACGGCAACGGCTAAGCCATCGGCACCACCTTCAACAGCAGCCTGACTCATTTCCAACAAACCAAAGCCGTAGGCATTGGCCTTCACCGTCATGAAAATAAAGTTGGCGTGGCTACTCTCACGCATAACTTGCAAATTTTTGGCCACCGCTGCCTTTGAAATCAATAAACGACTTGGACGGTGATTAGCGACAACCATGTGAGCCTCCTTAGGCAATAAAAAAATCCAAACAACGGGGGTTTATCCCTGTCGTTTGGATTATTGTCTAAAAATAGTCACAAAAAAACAGTTGAATAGCTCCCCGCTGCATTTGCAGCGACAGTCCAATAGCTCTTAACTATTGGCCCAGCAAAATGGCTCTGACCCCATCAGCTTCGGCAACCGCCCCTTTCGCGAACAATGTTCGGTACTCTTGTTGGTTGCGACCTCTATTACTTATTAAGTTGCCATTAATATACATGAGATTTTTTCTCATGTCAACACTCCTGACAAAATAAATTATCTTTTTAACAAAAAAGACAGCCTCAATTGGCTGTCTTTTCTTAATTTTATGAAAGCTTTTTTTGGTAAAAGTTCGCTTTTACCCGTTTGTACCGACTATTTACGGTTGCCAATCGATTCGAAAGCGCCTTGACCTGTCCCTGGTTAAAGGAAGCAAGTAAAACGGACTTTTCTTGTTTTTGAAGGGCAATTAATAGCGGTGTGAGCGTCGTCACATCAACCCAGCGATGGGCCTGTGAGATGACGGCCACAGCCGGCACCTGCAGACTTTGTTGCCAAATCGCCGACAAATATTCTGGTAGGACAATCAAAATTGACTGGTCCTCTTGGCTGCTCTGGCGGGCAGCCTTGATTAGGGGCGCTGAAATATCCTGCGCATAGACAACATAGTCATCACCATAGCGGTCCGATAACTTGTAGTACCAATGCTTCAAAGCGGCATGGTCCTCCACAATCAGAACAAAGTGTTGCACCTTGGCTAAAATCAGCTGTTCAATCTGCTGGTCTTCGTTGCGACTCGTGGTCAACACCGTCGTCAACTGGTTATCCGTTGTTCCCTCGAATTCGCTTTTTTCAGGCAACAGAGCCCCCGGCGTCTGAGCCAAGAAGGTTGCTAAATCATCTGGTAAATAGGACGAAACGACAAGAACTTTATCCACCTGCTTTAAGAAATACTTTTGGTAAAGCAAGTCGGCCTTGACCTCAAAAATCAGGTTTTGAACGGCCGGTTCCTTTTGAATGTGCCACGAGATGTTGGCCAAGTATTCTTGGTGTGCTGATAGCCACGAAAGCTTGGCTAATTTAGCCGTTAAATCCGCTTGCGTCAATTTATGGTTAAAATCAGCCTTGGCTGCCAAATCAACCAAGTCCAACAAGCGATTCAAGACCGCCTTACCTGTCTTCACCAGACCGATATCTTCAGCCTGACCATCAATCTTATTGCTGGCCTCTTCCCAGTTGTGGAGCGCCACCTTCCACTGTCCCTGTGTCTTCTTCGGCAAGCTAGCTGCCAAATCAGCCAAACGGGCTACTTGATCTTGGTAAAAGCTCAAAGGCAACGTCAGACCAAAGCCCTCTTGAATGGCAGTCAACAGCGCAATCGGCTTTTCCAAAATGGCCACGGGCCGATCCTGATACTTGCTTGCCTTTTCCAAATTCTCTGAAATGGCAAAGAAGGCCGCAAAGGTCAAAAGAACCACATCCGCCTGGGCCGCCTTGTCAAAGGCTTTGACAAAGGCTGGCCCCGTTTCATCAGAACGGACAGCTGCCAGGCCAGGCTGATTTTGCACGCCCTTTGGCAAGTCAACAAGCGCTAAATCTGGACTTTCTGCTAGCCAAACGAGGACGCGCGCCTGCCAGAAGACGCCACCCTGACTTTTCGCTGCAGTCAGCACTTTTTGGAACTTCTTTTCATCCAGGTAATCTCGCGGTGCGTAGAGTTTTGCCACCGACAAGTTGGCCCCAGGCAGTCGCTCCTGCAATTCCGCTAGGATGGCCCCCTGGTGGTTCAAGAGCGTAATGTCATGGGCCAGCAGGTATGCCGCCTGTTGGCGGTTTTGGTAAAAAAGTGGCAATAGATACGACAACGTTTTCCGAACTTCCGGTGGTGTTGTTAACTGCCAAACCGCTCGTTTCCGCTGCTGCAAAAAACGCTGCACCTGGTCCATCACCTGGCCTTGGTCTTCTTCAACCGAAAAACCGGGACCCAGGGCGGTATCTTTATCAGCTAACGTCTTCGGATAAGGCACGTCGTCGCCTTTTTTGTTCCGGTTTGAATCTTTGCTTCGGTTGGACTGACGACTTAACGTCTCTTCACGTTCGGCCAAAAATGCCGGAGCCGGGGACCGGTCTTTCATCGCCATCGCCAAGAAATCCTGGCTTTGACGCAACAGCCCCCAATCCACGCTCAAGAGTTCCTTCTTCGTCTTTTCGGGTAAGCCCTGGGCCTTGTGCCAAAGCGACAACATCAGGTAGGCAGTAGCCTCCGCATCAGCGTTGGCTCGGTGGGCCTGAACCAGGGGTAAGTCGAGGTACTTTGTCAAATCAGACAAGCGGTAACCCGGCGCCGTTGGATAAAGAATTTGCGCCAGCTGAACGGTATCGATTGCCAACAGGTCCAACTCCGGCAAACCAACCCGGGCAAACTCAGCATTCAAATAAGGGTAATCAAAGTTCACGTTATGGGCAACAAAAACTTGGTCCTTTAACAACCCTCGCAACGAAGGGGCCAGTTCTTCAAAAAACGGCGCATCCCGCACATCTTTTTGGCTAATATGGGTTAATTGTTGAATTTTTTTATCGATTGTTTGACCAGGATTCACGAATGAATCGAAGTGCTCCACAATCTTTTTATTTTTTACAAAGGTCATCCCGATTTGAATAATCCGCCCTCCCTTTTCAACGGAGGGGTTAGTGGTTTCCAAATCGACAATCACAAAGGCGGCTGATTTTTTCATCAGGACTCCTTTCTCATCTCAAGACCAAGACGTATTTAGGCCAAAAATGGTCTTTTTTAGACCTAAATTTCATTTTGCTCTCGTAGTTATTTTACACTACTTAGCCCAGTGCGGTACAATATTAGCAGTAATTGGAGTCTTTTATATGGAAAAAAATCATGCCGGCTTTGGCCATTCGCACGCCAAAGCCATTCTCATCGGTGACCACGCCGTTGTTTATCAACAGCCGGCCGTGGCCATCCCCCTTTTGAATCTCAAAGTCACGGCAAGCGTTCAAGCAATTGCTAGTGGCCAAACGATTATTTTAGGTGACCAGGCCTTTGACCTGGCTAACCTCGGCGCTGATTTGGAAGGCTTACGCCAGTTAATTATCGCCCTACTAGAAAACCTAGTCGAACCTAACCAGTCCTTCTTATTAGAGGTGCAATCGCTCATCCCCCAAGAACGAGGCTTTGGTGCTTCAGCGGCCCTAGCAACTGCTATCACCCGGGCCTTCTTTGATTGGACCGGACAAGACTTAGGTCAGGACCAACTGAATTTTTATACAAATTTAGCCGAAAGCATCTCCCATGGTTCCCCTTCTGGCATCGATGCCGCCACGGTTTCGGCCGTCGAACCCGTCTGGTTCCACCAACAACGAATCGATACCTTTCAAACCAATTTGGAAGCGACCCTCGTCCTGGCGGATACCGGTGTTCGCGGTCAAACCGTTCGAGCCGTTAATATCGTCAAGGATCAGCTCAAGAAAAATTATGAACCAACTTGGGGAGCCATTAATCACCTCGGCCAGCTAGCCTTTTTAGTCAAGGAAGCCCTAGCCAATAATGATCCCAAAACACTGGGTCAACTCTTTACCGACGCCCACAAGGACCTGCAAATCCTTCAAGTTTCACACCCCAAGCTAGACACCCTCGTCAATGCTGCTTTAGCAGCAGGTGCACTGGGCGCCAAACTAACGGGATCTGGCATTGGCGGTGCGATGTTTGCTCTGGCACAAAATAACAACCAGGCGCAAAAGATTGCGACCGCTCTCAAGCAAGCGGGTGCCAAGGAAACTTGGATTCAACCGCTCTCAGCAGCAAATTAAAAATCAGCTTGGGGTCTTGCCTTGCTGCCAGGCTTTGTCTTCTCAAAACAAGCCAACACGGTGGACCGAATCCGAACTGCTAATAAATCACCAAAAAATTTAAAATACTTTCACCGAGGAAAGCACTGTGACTGATAAAACAACAACTGCCAAAGCGCACACTAATATTGCCCTTATCAAATACTGGGGCAAAAAAGATAAAACACTCAACCTCCCAACCACTTCGTCATTGTCTTTGACACTAAACGAATTTTATACCGAGACGATGGTAACGGCCGGTAAGGAAGATACCTTGTTGATTAACAACATGATGCAGGATCCCACCCGGGTTCACAACTTCCTCGACTTTTTGCGTGAGGAAATTGAAGACTTTGGTCCACTAACGATTGTTTCCAAGAATACCGTTCCAACCGCTGCGGGTCTCGCTTCTTCGGCCTCATCCTTTGCAGCTTTGACAGCCGCCGTGGCTCGTCATCAAAACTGGGATTTGTCCTTAACCGACCTTTCTCGCCTAGCGCGTCGGGGTTCTGGATCAGCAACCCGGTCATTTTTCCCTGGTTTTGCCGTCTGGCACGAAGGAACCGATGATCAATCCTCTTTTGCCGAAGCATTGCCGGCAACTGATTTGCCAATTGCCCTTGTAGTTTGCGAAATCGCTGGAACTGCCAAAAAAGTTTCATCTTCTGACGGCATGCTGCGAGCAATGACCTCACCCAAGTACTCAGAATGGGTTGAACAGTCACATGATCAATTTACGGCCATGCAGGAAGCCATTGCCGACCAAGACTTGCAAAAAATTGGCGAACTAGCCGAAGAAAACGCCTTAGCCATGCACGAATTAAATATTACGGCTACTGATCGGCGCTTCACCTACTTTAACCAAATGACTCTCGATATTTTGGCCTTTGTCAAGAAACTCCGTACTGAAGGCTTCCTGGCCTACGCCACGATTGATGCTGGTCCAAACGTTAAGATTATTACCAGCCAAGATCAGGCAGAAACAATCAAAAACAAACTTCAAGAAAAGTTCCGTAAGTTGCGCCTCCAAATCGCAACACCAGGACCTGGCATTAGCTTTGAAGACTAAAGGACGTTCGCTATGAAAACAACCACCGTCAAAATCCCCGGCAAACTCTTTTTAGCCGGCGAATACGCTGTCACCAAACCCGGGCAACCGGCTCTTTTGGCTGCTGTTGACCGTGGTTTAACCATTCGTGTCGAAGAAACCGACCGCCTCATGCCGGGCTCTTTGGTTGTTAAATCAGACGCCATGCCAGAACCACTTGTTTTGACCTGGTCGGCCTTAGCCGACCTGACCCAAGAAACAAGTGACTCCTTCTTGGGGTCTTGGTCCTTTGTCAAGGCTGCTTTGGTCCTCTTTTACCAAGAACACCTAAACCTTCAGCTTACACAACAACCCGGCTTATCATTAACGATTTCCTCGCAAATGGCCGTTGACCACAATAAGCTTGGTTTGGGTTCATCAGCGGCCGTTTCGGTCGCCATTATCAAGGGCTTGGTTGCTTACTTTAATCTAGAAGACCGTCTGCCAGCTATTTTCCGCCAAGCGGCTTTCGCCCACTACTTTATTCAAGGTTCGGGTTCCCTTGGTGATTTAGCCTCGGCTACTTTTACCGGTGTGATCTTCTATCAAGCACCCAACTGGCTGAACCAAGTAGATTCAAAGACCCTCACCCTCGCTGATTTTTCAAAGCTCGACTGGTCGAATCTTGCTATTAAACCCCTTCCTTGGCCAAAAAATTGGCAAATCGGAATTGTCGCCACCTTCCAACCCGCCTCAACCAAAAAGGCGCTTGCCAAGGGCTTCTGGCAGACTGATTTTGCCCGCCAATCAAAAGAAGCTGTGACGAAAGCGGCCCTCGCGATTGAGAACCATGACTACCATGGCTTGATGCAAGGACTCAAGAACAATCAGGACCTTTTGAGAAAGGCCCTGCCAACTGGCTACTTGACCCCCGCCCTCAGTCAATTTTTGACGCTCTTAGGGCAAAGAGGCCTCGCCGGTAAGGTTTCTGGTGCCGGCTATGGCGACAACGGCTTTGTTGTTTTTGAGAACCAAACCCAAGGGCATGGCTTTCATCAAGCTAGCCAAGGAACCGCCCTCCACCTTCTCTTACCAGCACTCTGGCAAGATTCCGTGTTACTGTGAAAGAATTTTAAGATGGCCACTACTCATTCAAACCGTAAAAACGAACACCTTTCGCTTGCAACCAAATTTTGGCGCGACCAGGAAAACCCAGTAATTGGGCCAGGATTTGATGCTGTCCGTTGGGTCCCGGGACCACTGAAAGACATGGCAGTTACTGACGTTCAACCGACCACCCACATCCTTGGTGCGGACTTTGCCTGGCCCTTTTACATTGAGGCCATGACTGGTGGCTCCGTTGCTAGTACCAAGGTTAATGCTGATTTGGCCACCGTGGCTCAAAAAATGGGCTTAGCGATGGCGGTTGGCTCGCAGTCCGTTGCCTTAAAGGATAGTAGTCAGGTCGAATCTTACCGTGTTGTTCGGCAAAATCACCCTGAAGGCTTTTTAATCGCCAATCTTGGCGCCGACCACCCCATCCAAAATGTCCAGGCAGCCATCGATATGATTGACGCCAATGCCATCGAACTCCATGTCAATTTAGGCCAGGAACTAGCCATGGCGGAAGGCGATCGACGCTTTTACTGGCTTGATAACCTAGCTACCGTCATTGCTAAATCACCCGTACCGGTCATCATCAAGGAAGTTGGTTTTGGCATGGGCCCCGATTTGCTGAAGCAGCTCTCTGCCCTCAAACCAGCGGCCATCAACGTTGGTGGTGGTAATGGAACCAGTTTTGCTCAAATTGAGCAACGCCGTGACCGTCAAAATGAGAACCCCTTGGACTTGAGCCCCTTTGGGCTCAGCACGGTTGAGTCGCTCTTGGCAGGGCAAAAGGCGGCTATTGATTCACCGTTAATTGCGACGGGCGGAATTCAATCCATCAACGATGTTGTGACTGCCCTGATTTTAGGAGCGAAAACAACCTCATCCGCTGGTCACTTTCTGCAAATCTTAATGACAAAGAACCCCTCAGCCCTACAACAAGAAATCGAGAACTGGCAACAGGCTCTGCCTGAATTAATGACCCTTTTGGGCGCCAAGACCATTGCCGACCTTAGCCAAGTCCCAAGGCTGTATCGCGCAGACCTCCAAAATTCTTCTGACCAGCTTTAACAATGCCAGTCTTTCTTATTCTCAATCAACAAACAAAAGAAGTTAGCCGAAAAATATTTTTCGACTAACTTCTTTTTAATTTCAACAACCATTATGAAAAGTCTGCATGATTAATCTTAGCTGCCAAATCAGCTAAGCTGATTTTTTCTATTTTAGGTTGGCCGATAGCCGTTAAATAAACGACATTCAAATAACCATGACGGTTTTTCTTGTCGTTTTTAATTTTGTCCATTAAACCATCATCAGTTAATAAGGATGATGTCACCGGTAAACTGACCACTGCTAAACGGTCTCGCAATTTCTCTAAGACCTCATGAGTTTCATCCTGATCAGCAAAAATCGTACTAATCGCAATCAGTCCTAAGCTAACCGCCTCCCCATGGCGGAGATCACCATTTGCCAGCGATTCAACCCCATGACCAATCGTGTGGCCAAAATTCAGCAATTGCCGTTGGCCACCTTCGCGCTCGTCCTGGCTAGTCACTTGTACTTTGAAGTCAAGTGCAAAGTGAATCAACTTAGCGGCTTCTTGTAAAATGGTTGCCGGAGAATTGATTTGTAAAATCAGGGACCAAAAGTCGCCCCCAACTAAGGCCCCAGCCTTAACCACCTCACCATAGCCCTCGACCAAGTCCCGCTGTGGCAACGTTTTTAACGTTTGGGGGTCAATCAAAACTAAGTCTGGCTGGTAAAAGGTTCCCAATAAATTTTTCACCTGGGCCACGTCGACTGCAGTCTTGCCACCTACCGAACTATCTACCTGGGCGAGCAAGGAGGTGGGCACCTGAATAAAATCAATGCCACGCATATAAACCGAGGCCAACAAACCGGTCAGGTCGCCAACCACCCCACCACCGAGAGCTAACAGACTATCGGTCCGATTAAAGGAAGCTTCTGCCAACTGCTGTGCCAAGTCTTCTAGCTGGGCCAACGACTTCGAATGTTCCCCGTGAGGAATCACGGCGGTGATCACCGTAAAGCCGGCTGCCGTCAATTCATTGGCAACCTGGTCGAGGTACAAAGGGCCCACATTATCATCCGTGATAATGGCGACCTTGCGCGGTGACCAAACCTGTCGAACGCGCCCACCAAGTGTCTTTAGCAAGCCATCTTCAATCACGACATCGTAAGACTGATTTGGCATTTTAACCGGAATTGTACTCATGGCTTTACCCCCGAATAATGCTGTGAATGGCGCGGGCCTGATTTGCCAGGTCTTCTAATTGCTTTGGCAACAATGCCTGAGGGCCGTCGGAAAAAGCTTGGTCTGGATGGTCGTGAATTTCAATAATCAAGCCAGCCGCTCCGGCTGCAACCCCGGCCAAGGCTTCAGGACCAACTAAGCTCTCGTAACCAGCCGCATGGCTTGGATCAACCATGACTGGGTATGGCGATAACGACCGCAAAACCGGAACTGCGCCAACATCGAGCGTGTTACGAGTGTATTTATTATCAAAAGTTCGGATGCCACGCTCAACTAAAATAATTTGCTGGTTGCCACCGGCCGCAATATATTCTGCAGCGTTTAGAATATCATCAATCGTGGCGGACATACCGCGCTTCAACATCACGGGAATCCGTGTCTGCCCCACCGCCTTTAGCAGTGAAAAGTTCTGCATATTACGTGCTCCAATTTGGAAAATATCGGTATACTGGCCCACTAAGTCAACATGGCTTTCGTCCATCACTTCGGTAACCACATCCAGATCAAAGGCATCCGCCGCTTCGCGAAGGTATTTCAATCCCTCTTCACCAAGTCCTTGGAAAGAGTATGGTGATGTTCGTGGCTTAAAAGCGCCACCACGTAGAACAGTCGCACCGGCCTTCTTAGCCGCCTCTGCCATTAAAAAGACGTGCTCCCTTGATTCAACTGAACAAGGTCCGGCCATTAATGTTAGGCTCTGGTGGTCAATTTGACTATGGGCGGTCTTGACGACGATGTCCTCGGGATGCAACGCCCGACTACTTTGGACGGCCTTTGGATGGTCGAGAATAATGTCTGTGGCTGCTGCCTGTTCAGCTTCTGTTAAATCAGCTGTTGTTAAGCCTGTCAAAGCAATTCGTTTGCCATGGACAAAGACATCCGTCTTTTCAGCAAAACGCTCCTTTAAAGCTTGAATCTTGGGGTCGGTACTTGATGCAAATTCGATAATCATCCTATTCTCCTTTAACCATTACAAAAAGCCAACAAAAAACTCTCGTGCTGGTCCCTTACCACCACGAGAGTTTGTACCGAATCCTAGTCTCGGTCCGCCATGGTAAGTAACCGTGTGCGTGACCGAGGAACATGTTGAAGCTATTGGCCACACAAAATGGAGTATCTGCTCCATTCTGTGCGAATCAAGCAGAAGCTTTACCAATAGCTATAAAATCGAACCGTCGTTCGTACTTTCAACATGTTTTTGTCCTCCGTAAATTAATTTATGCCTTTATTAAAGCACGATATCAAAGAAAAATCAAATTAATCACTCATCTTTTTATCATTTTATACACATAAACCAGTAAATGTTCTTTTTCTGAGCATTAGCGCCCGGTTGCTCACCGTGAACACGATATGATTGACGGTCACTTTATTCATGAGTTGAACCCATATATCGCATCACTTATTCAATTCGATCAAAAAAGCTCCACCATTCACGGCGGAGCTACTCGATTATTGTTTTTGTGTCACTAAGTCCAGCAAGCGCAAAACATCCGCTTGGTTCACCAGGCGGTGTTCGGCCACATTATAAAACATTGGTTGATAACGCGCGATTTGCTGTAAATCGTGTTGGTTGGTCGTGCTGTGTTGCACATCACAGGCGTCCTCAATCCCGGCCAGCGCTGGGAAATCAGCTGCGCTCATAATCGATCCCATCACGGTATCGGCTGATTCGTATTGCAAGGCCTCCAGATACTTTAAAACTTCCATTGAACCTCCCTTCAGCCGTTATGCTTATTGAACGGGCTTATTCAGATATTCTTCGACATCGTCCCAATGAGAAACTTCGTCCTTCACCCCAGTTGCTTCGCTGCCCTTATGCCAAGCAAAGCTTGGGTACCAGATACTGTGCTTTTCTTGGTTAAGTGCCTTAATTTCAGCTACTTCATCAGGTGACAAAACAAAGTCATCAATTTGACTGTTGGCAATAATGCGCTCTTCGTGGGCTGACTTTGGAATCGTGATAGCCCCCATTTGGTAATCGAAACGCAAAATCACCTGAGCAACTGATTTGTCATGGGCTTGCGCAATCTTTTCAACGGCTGGGTTTGAAAGCGCTTCGCCACCGCCCAATGGTCCCCAGGCTTCCATTGCCATCCCAATCCCGTTCATATAGGTGAAAAGTGATTCTTCTTGGACCAATGGGTTAAATTCCATTTGGTTAACCTGTGGCATCATGGTACCAGCTTCCAGCAATTCCTGGATCTTTTCTTCGTTAAAGTTTGAAATCCCAATGGCACGGACTTTGCCTTCACGGTAAAGCTTTTCAACAGCGTGCCAAGTATCAACATACTTGCCATCAACTGGCCAGTGAATCAACAATAAGTCCAAGTAAGTCAAACGCAATTGCTTCAATTGCTCTTCAAAGGCTTTCAAAGTAGTTTCATAACCTTGGTCACCGTTAAAGACCTTGGTCGTAATAAACAAGTCCTTCCGGTTCAAGCGGTTGTCCTTCAAGGCTTGTTGAATCCCATAACCAACACCGGGCTGGTTTCCATACTGCTTAGCTGTATCGATCAACCGGTAACCATTTTTAATGGCTACCTGGACGGAATCGGCGGCCTCCTTGTTGGAAGACTTCCAAACACCGAGACCGAAAACCGGCATCTCAACGCCGTTGGCGAGCTTCGTTGTTTCTTGCAAAATTGACTTTTCCATTGAACAAATCCCCTCTTTGTTTACTTTTGTGACTACTTCTAGTGTAAATCAAAAGCCCCTCCAGTTTCAAACCGAAGTCAGCAATCATTACCTCATTATGCTCATATAGAATATTTTCAACCAAATTCAGCTGTTATAATCAATGAAAAAGAAGCGGTTACTTCAACACCGCTTCCCTAACAAACCCGTAAAACGGTCGCTATCAATATTTGATTCATTTTATTTTTAATTTCCCCATGCTATAATAAGAATATAAAAAGAAACGGTTGCTTCAACAACCGTTTCCCTAGCAAACCCGTAAAACGGTAGCTACCTAATTTATTATTTGAAAAATAACTGTCAGGCTAGCCTAAGCGAAGACAGTTATTTTTTATTGCCAATTTTTTCGATTAGCTCAATCACAATACTAATCAACTTTAGAATGAACATTCCAAAGGCCAATAGTATCATGATGATGTCCGTAACGGGCATCTGGCTTCTCCTTTCCAAGAATGTGCGTCTACAGTTATTCCACCATAAGCACCACCCCCTTTATCAGAGTAGCCACCATCTTCACTAGTTTGCTATACAAAAATTATATCATAAACCCTTATTTAATAGTATTTATAGATTTTTTATTAAAAAATGTTCATTATTTTAATGGCCAAGTGTCCAACCACCATCGAAGGTCACAACCGTTCCGTTCACGTAACTCGCTTGTGGACTGGTTAAGTATAAGGTCAAATCAGCAACTTCTTGTGGTTCCGCCCAACGTTGTGCTGGCGTCTGTTTGGCAACTTCTTGTGCCATCTTGCCCTCGCCCGCAAAATCAGCTGCATTCATCGGCGTTTTAATCGCGCCTGGGGCAATCGCGTTTGCCCTGATGCCATCTTTGGCGTAATCAAAGGCCACCTGCTTCGTTAGACCGATCAGAGCGTGTTTAGACATGGTGTAAGCCGCACCGCCGCCTCCAGCCTGCAGACCGGCGATGGATGCCATGTAAACCAAGGTACCATGTCCCTGACGAATCATCTTTGGTAAGACGGCTTGTGTCAGGGCAATGGCCGGCTGCAGGTTGATTGAAAGAACGCGATCAATGGTGGCTTGGTCCTGATTTAGCAGTGGTTGAAAGCCATCCAAAATCCCAGCAGTGTTCAAGAAGATATCAAAGCCCTCTGCCTCTGACGCAAACTGTTCTACCAATGCATCAAGTTCCTCTTTTTGGCCCAAATCAGCCTGAATTTTAGTTAAGCGGACGTCCTCGTAGTCAATTTCTTGCACATCGACCGCCACGACTTCGGCACCGGCAGCTAAATAGGTCTTCATTTGGCAAAAACCGATGCCAGAAGCGGCACCGGTTAATAATACTTTTTGATTGTGATAATTTTGTTCAATCATTATTTCTTTAAATTAACGATCTTTGACAAGGCGTAGATGACAATTCCACCAACGACCAAGGAAACCAATTCGCCCGGAACTAATGAAACATAGTAAGAAAGCCAGTTAGCCAGTAATGAGGCTGATGAGTGGTCAGGAGCGAAAGCCCCATGGGCGTGAATGGCAAAGGCAAAAGTAAATTCTGCCGCCAAAATCGCCATTCCAATCGTCAAAACAACCACCGTTGAGATGATAATCTTGATCAATGGCTTTTCGACCTTACGAGTCAGCAGGTAAGTCAAACCAGTCATAATCACTGTTCCCAATGTTCCAAAGACCCAATCAATCCAGCCCAAGGGTGAAACCATGTTGGCAATCAAAACCCCTAAACCAAGGGCAACAATATAGCGCTTATTCCAAGCAGCTAAATGGTTCAACCCTTCGGATAAACGTAATTGGACAGGACCAAAGCCGATGGGTGCCACCAGCATCGTGATTGCCGCATAAAGGGCAGCCACAACGGCTGTTAACGTGAGGCCCAACGCCTTGGAAGTTGTTTTTTGGTTAAAATCGTTCATATTGTACTCCTAGTTTTGTTCAAGCGGGATGGTTGATGAACCGCTACTTGTTTAATTGGTGCCAACTTACCAGCCGGTTAGCTGGTGCTTGACATGAAAAAGATTCGGTAAAATACCGAATCTAATAAAAAGTATTCTAACTGATTTATGATACTAAAAACTTAGTTTTCGTCCATGAAATCCTTTAAGTGCTTTGAGCGTGATGGGTGGCGCAACTTGCGCAACGCCTTGGCCTCAATCTGGCGAATCCGTTCGCGGGTAACCCCGAAGACGCGGCCAACTTCTTCCAAAGTCCGTGTCCGACCGTCTTCCAAACCGAAACGCAAACGCAAAACGTTTTCTTCACGGTCAGTCAGCGTATCCAAGACAGACTCCAATTGGTCACGAAGCATCTCATAAGCAGCAGAATCCGCTGGTGAAACGGCTTCGTTATCTTCGATGAAGTCACCCAAGTGCGAGTCATCCTCTTCACCAATTGGTGTTTCCAATGAAACGGGTTCTTGAGCAATCTTCAAGATTTCACGAATCTTGTCAGCCGTCAAGTCCATTTCAGCTCCAATTTCTTCAGGAAGTGGTTCACGACCCAAATCTTGCAGCAATTGACGCTGAATTCGGATTAACTTGTTAATAGTTTCAACCATGTGAACTGGCACTCGGATTGTCCGGGCCTGGTCAGCAATGGCACGTGTAATGGCCTGACGAATCCACCAGGTTGCATAAGTCGAGAACTTAAATCCTTTTTTGTAATCGAACTTATCAACGGCCTTCATCAAGCCCATGTTACCTTCTTGAATCAAATCCAAGAATTGCATACCACGGCCAACGTAACGCTTAGCGATTGAGACAACCAAACGCAAGTTCGCTTCCGCTAATTCCTGCTTCGCTTCTTCATCCCCAGCTTCAATTCGCTTTGATATCTCGATTTCTTCGTCACCTTGCAACAGGTTGACACGACCGATTTCCTTCAAATACATCCGGACGGGGTCATTAATCTTAATACCAGAAGTATCCTCAGCGTTATCCAATTCATCCTTCGATGGCTTGTTTTGCTTTGCTTGAAGAACCTCCGGTGCAGGCTCACCCTTTTCGTCAACAATGGCGATACCGGCATCTTCAACCTTTTCCATCAAACGTTCAATGTTTTCAGTATCCAGATGGAAAGGTTCCGCAATCTTTTCAGACAATTCACGGTATTGAATTTGCTTAGCCGGCTTGTATTCCTTCAACAATTCACGAACAGCCTTATCATAGGCAGCCGACTTAATTGGGCCAGACTTCTTGGCTGGCTTTTTAACAGGTTGCTTGGCAATTTCAGCCGCCTCTTCAGGCGTCTTACCTTCAGCTAAGGCCAACAGTTCCGCTTTACGAGCCCGACCATGGTAAGCAATATGCTGCTCATCAAGGTAAGCTTTAATTTCGGAAATTTTACTTGAACTTGAAATTTTTGCCATTATATCTCCTATTGCTGGGAATACTTTCTTCTTAAGTTAATTAACTCTGTCCCTAGTTGTATTAGGGCCATCTCATCGTGCTGATTTTTAGCCAAGGCAATCTTCTTATTCAAAGCCTCAACTTGGCTTTCATAAGGAGCCTCTTTCATAATCACGCGAAGGTAGTCATTAACCGCATCCCGTTGAACTTCTAGTGTACCAAATTCTCGGTCGATTGCCATCATTTTTTGGTTTAAATCAGGCTTTTGAACAAAGTCCAAAAAGCCGGCCAAATCAAAACTTTGCTGTCCCTGTTTGGTATATGCTTCATAAAGCATCATTAACAGTTGGTATTCTGGATGGACGAAGGCAAAGTCAGGCAATCCCTTGACCACATTCATGGCCGCCGGCGACTTAATCATTGCCATTAAGAGCCCCTGCTCGGCCCGCTCAGTCCGTGTTAAACCGGCATTTAAATGTCCGGCTAAATCATCGGCAGAAGCCGTTGGACTGGTAGGTTCACCAAGAGCAGCTAATGATTCAAAGCCATCCGAATAATCCGGTTGCCATGAGTCATCCGACCAACTATTCTGGTCGGTCTGGGACTTGCGCCACTGCTTCTTTGCTGGCGATTTTTGAACCGCCTGTGCCGGTCGATGAGCAAGAAATTCCTGGAACTCTCGCTGAAGAGCCGTAAAATCAGAGCCATACTCTTCACTAAACTGCCGTAAAAAATAATCCTGCTCAACCGGACTTGCCGCAGCCAAAATCGGCCATGCTTCCTTTAAAAAGTCGAGGTACTGGACCTGATTTTCAAGATTTTTACCGTTTTTAGCCGCTTGAATCAAAAATTCAGTCGGTGTCAAAACACCGTGGTCAAGGTCTTGCTTTAAAACCTCTAACCCCTGTTCACGCCGAACCTCATCGGGATCACGGCCATCCGGTAAGGAAACAACCCCAATTTCAATTTGGGGGGCAACCTGACGAATTAACGGTATCGAACGCTTAGCTGCTTTTTGCCCAGCCGCATCGCCATCATAGACCAAGAGGATTTTATCCGTGATTTTACTTAAATCAGTCACATGATGTTCAGTCAATGCCGTCCCCATTGTGGCAACGGCACCGGTCGCTCCTGCCAGAGCGGCCGAAATCACATCCATAAAACCTTCAAAGATCATGGCCGGTTGACCAGCCCGAATAGCCGGTTTTGCTTGATCAAAGTTATACAGCAAGTTTCCTTTATTAAAGAAGGGCGACTCTGGTGAGTTCATATACTTAGCTGGATTATTTGGATCGAGTGATCGACCGGAAAAGCCCCGAACCTGACCCCTGACATCCTTAATTGGCCAAACGATCCGGTTGTTAAAGCGGTCACGACTGATTTCACCATCCTGGTCAATAAACAGTTGACTCTCTAGGAGGAGCTTATCGGCCAAATTATGTTCCTTGGCATAGGCCAGCAACACATTGTTCGATGGGACAAAACCCAAACCATAACGTTTGATGGTCTCGTCATCGAGTTTACGATCATCATGCAGGTAGGCCAAAGCCTGTTCACCCGCCGTTGTATTTAACAAAATATGCGTATACAACCGTTCAGCATTTTGATATAAATCAAAAATTGCGGCGAACTGTTCCTGGCGAGCGGAAGGCTGTCCCTGATACTTATCTAAACCAGATAAATTAAGATCCTTAGCCAAGGATAAGACAGCCTCTGGGTAGGTATAACCCTCTTTTTCCATTAAAAATGAAAAAACAGTTCCTGAACGCCCACAGGAGAAACAATGGAAAACCTGCTTTTTATCATCAACAAAGAGTGAAGGACGACGGTCCTCATGGAACGGACAAGACCCGTTCCATTCACGACCGCGTTTCACTAACTGGGTATAATTTTGAATCACATCGACGATGTTGGTTTGCGACCGAACTTCATCGATTACACTTTGTGGAATCCGTTCTGCCATAAGCCTCCTTCAAACTGGTAACTACGCCAGTCCGTACTTCTACCCAATACAATGTTGTCTACTATTATAAAAAGATTTCAAGTATTTGTCAAAGTTTTTTGTTCAAAAAAAGACCGGTCTAGCCACCGGTCTTCCTATCTATGACACGCGATTTACTTTATAAATCAGTGTTTACGTCCAAAAATTTTCAGAGCTGCGAAACCACTACCAATCAATGCTAGCAGATTTAAGAATACTGATTGAGAGCCTTGCTTCTTACCAGTTGCAGGCAAAACTGACTGAAACTTTGTCATTCTGCTTTCAGTGATGGACGAACTTGCCGTTGTACTTGACGACGTTACCGAACTTGAACTTGGTGTCGTGCTTGACGGCGTTACCGAACTTGAACTTGGTGTCGTGCTTGACGGCGTTACCGAACTTGAACTTGGTGTCGTGCTTGACGGCGTTACCGAACTTGAACTTGGTGTCGTACTTGACGGCGTTACCGAACTCGAACTTGGCGTCGTGCTTGACGGCGTTACCGAACTTGAACTTGGTGTCGTACTTGACGGCGTTACCGAACTTGAACTTGGTGTCGTACTTGACGGCGTGACCGAATTCGAACTTGGTGTCGTGCTTGACGACGTTGCTGAACTCGAACTTGGTGTCGTGCTTGACGGCGTTACCGAACTCGAACTTGGTGTCGTGCTTGACGGCGTTGCTGAACTCGAACTTGGTGTCGTTGCTGTTCCTGACGTCGGCGTTGTACTTGGCATAGGAATTTCCGATCCAGTAAGGACAGGAATATTCAACACCAAATCTTGATTTCCGACCTGGAAAGTTAAATCAGCCTTGTCGGCAGCTTGATATCCCTTTGGCAACTGTGAGGAAACATCCATATCAGTTCCTTCATCAACAGTCTTTTGATAACTAGCAATTGTTTGGTTATGATCAACGAAGTTGACGGTTACCGGTACTTCTTTAATCAAATAAAGAATAACGGGTTTATTGATATCCAAATTCTTCGCCAAAATAAATTGAGCAACCTTTGTATGTTGAACCGGTTGGTCAGTATAATACAAGTTTGTATTGACTAAACGGTAACTATCTGGAATAGTAACTGTTACTTGAGAGCCCGGTAATCCCTGAATAATATGGTTGCCGCCAATTTGTTGACCCGTTACTTGATCAACCAATCGATATGCCTGACCAGCTTGCCAATCACCTGGATTAGCCATCCCCGTATTAATGGCACTACCCACGAAAATCGTCAAATGACCATTACTATCATAGCGGTTCCAAATAGTATTTGGTACCGTTGTATTCAAATCATTTTCGCTGTTCATGATGAACTTAGGGCCAGTAGTTAATTCTGTCAGATGAGAAGTAAATTGGTTAGCACTTAATGGCGAAGTAGCACTATCGACCAAACTAGCATTCATGGTGAACATATTTTCTTGGGCGCTATCGGCAGTATTATCTAAATTGCGAATATTAAGGCTCTTCAAGCTGACCGTATTAACAAACATGCCACCAGTCCCGTCATTCAAGTCCTTTTTTGCACCGGGAGCTAACTGCACCTTGGCATTCCAGGAACTCAAATCAAGGCTCTGAAGCGACATATCATTATAGAAAAGATTATGCATGTTCGTCACTTTGCTAACATTGAGACCATTAATCCCCGTAATCGACTGTAACCGATATAAGTTAGCAAACATCGCCCACATATCCGTCACATTACTGGTATCGAAATGTGAAACATCAAGTGTGGTTAACGACTTGTCCGCATTAAACATATCGTACATCTGCGTTGCATTATGTGTATCCAAATTACTCAAATCAAGGGTTGTTAATAAAGGATTACCTGCAAAGAAATTACTAAAATCAGTTACCTGCGAGGTATCAACTAAATTCACCCCTTCAATGCTTTTCAAATATGGAAAGTCAGCAAAAGTTGACGTTCCCGGACCAGCTACCTTGACTGGTTTCGTAAAAACGATCTTAAGAATTTGTTCCTGATTTAACTGACCGATACTAGTCAAACTTGAGGAAGGAATAACGCCTTCTGAGCCATCATCAGCAGAACCGACCGTCAAAGTAAGTGTTTGGGCATCATAATGAGCCTTTGCAGTTCCCCAATGAACATCCGCGTTTCGTGCCAATCCCTTTACTGGATGATTGCCCGTTAGCCATTGCCAACTGTTCCAACTCAGTGTCCCTTGATTAGCCAATGGCGTTGACAAAAAGACGTCACCCGCATTTGTCACTGCACTCAAATCACGCGTTTCTAGACCAGTGACATTGGTCAAAACTTTATCATTTGAAAACATTCCTTCTATATCTTGAGTGTGACTCATGTCCCAAGTACTCAAATCAATTGAAGGCAAAGCAAAATCCAAAGCAAACATGTTCGACATGTTGGTTGTTTGACTGGTGTCCAAGTGTCCACCGGGCATAATAGTAAAACTGGTCAAAGCTGTCAGCATATTAAACAGTCCCGTTGCATCACCAACAATTTGGACATTCCCCGTCACTTGAATCTGCTTAACAGATTGGAGAGCATTTGGCACAACCTTCTCCAAAATTTGATTCTGAGCGCTCACCGTTCCAGAACCTAAGGTAACCACACCACTCGTTTGATTAAAGGCCCAGGGAACAGTTCCCCAGGTACCACTGGCAGTAGTTCCAGCTGGTGTCGCATCTCCGAGGGCACTCCCTTGCTGGCTATTCTGTGACGATGTCGTTGACGCACTTGATTGTTGACTTTGCTGTGCAGTTTGTGACGTCGCTGTTGGCGAGCTAACAACCTGATTTTTTTGATTGGTCACAGCCGAAGCTGCAGTACTTTTGCTATCAGTAGTCGACTCAGGTGATACCAGCTCCGTCGCTGTCCCAGAATCAGACTGGTCATTAATCGATTGGACTGCTGTCGTTGACTTCGCTGAATCTGCTGTGCCCGTTGATGTATTAATTGACGGTGTAGTGGCGTTCGTTTTTGATTGTTCAATCGTATCGGACATCTTTCCTTGTTGAGTACTGTCATTGGCACTATCAGCACTAGCATGGTCTGTTAAAACTACCGGTGCCATAAACGTTATCGTACCGAAAACCGCCGTTTCAATAAGTAACGACCGCCAACTGTTTTTACTGATTTTCTTCATTTATTTTCACCCCTCAAATCCAGCTCAAAGCTGGTTCAATCTTTCACTCTTCATTTTATGACTCCTTTGTAATAAATTCAATTAATTTGTAATAGAAATGTCGAAAATAAATTCAAATGATTACTTTAACAGAAAGAGCCCTTTTCTAAAAAATAAATATTTAAACCTGAAAACGCCTTCAATACGATGATTGATTAAATAAGCATAGCTGTAATGACCATGACCACAAAAATGTTGAAAAGAATATAGTAATTTCACTCCAATCAGTCTCTAAACGAACTACCTTTACTTGTTTTATTAAAATTAGTTTTCGACACCATGGTAATTTGCGTGACCACGTCATTCTCAGTTTTTACTATCAAACTGAGAATGAGCACAACAAAAAACCGTCCTCACATTAAATGTGAAGACGGTTAACAAAGCGTTTTTGCAAATTAATGCAAAACCGTAATCAAGAGGCCACCTAAGATCAAGATGATAGCACCACCGATTCGGTTACCCATTTGAGCGAAGGCAATCAAGCCCATCCGGTCAGAAGCTGACAACACAGCAACGTTTCCAGTTCCACCCATTGAGTTGTTAATCATACCGGCTGAAATTGCTGATTCAACTGGGTACAAACCAAAGAGCTTACCCAAAAGACCACCTGCAATTCCAATCGTTACGACTGAAACTAAAGCACAAACAACCAACTGCCATGACAAAGTGGCGAGCAACTTGTTCATGTCAACCAAAGCTAATCCAATACCAGCCAACAAAGCTTGTGTTGTTGTAGAAACGATCAGATTTCCAAACATCACGGCTGAATCTTCATAGAACTTAGGAACTAAGTTCAAGGCCTTGGCTACAATAACTGCTAAGATCAAAAATGCGAAAGCGTTGATACTTGGTACCAAAGCGTGCAACAAAGTACCAACCATGTAGAACGACAAAGCCACCATCATTCCAACTAACATCTGTGAGTAGTTGAGGGCTGGGGCATCATCCTTCTTGTCAGCGGCCATGTCATCTGCTGATTTCAACAATTGACCTTGACCATTCATCTTTGACTTGGCAGTAAACTTAACCAACAATGATGAACCGATAATGGCCATCAAGTTTGCCAAAACAACGGCTGGGAACAATTGGTTCAAGATTGTACCTGCTGAAACATGAAGGGCTGACCCGTAAATGTTTGACAATGGCACAATACCGGCTCCAATTCCACCGGCCATCATTGGGAAAGCAACGTACAATGCAGTGTGATTAAAGCCAAGGCCAAGCAATTGCCCAACAAAACTAACCACAAAGAATGAAATAATCATTGCCCCAAAGGCTACTGGTAAGAAACGCACAGCTGATTTCAACAACAACTTACGATCCATCTTCAAAATGGCTGAGGTAATCAAAGCCACGATATAGAACTCCAAGAAGTTGACATCAGAAACAAAGGTATGAATACTTGTTACGGCTTCCTTAGGCACAATCCCTGTACCGGCTAAGATCGAGCCGGCAACAACGGCGAAGGCTGACCCTCCACCAAGGTATGAGCGCATGATTGGTAGGTTATTTCCAACATAGAAGAAAACACCACCAAGCATAACTAAGGCAAACATCGCACCAGCGATGTTATTTGGCAACAAACGTAGGCTCAAGACAGCCACCAACAAAATGGCCATCAGGATAAAGGCAACACCGCCAATACCCGCTACTTGAAACTTGCTTTCGATTTTTGAAAAGATTCCGGTGCCTTGCGACGCCTGTGATTCTTCAGACATTATAATCTCCTTTAGCAAAGCAACTTTTTAATAATACCACTCTTCAATTCAGATTTAAATAAAAAATGCAAGTTTCTTTCACAAAAAAAAGCAAACACAGGGTTTGCTTAGATTTATTTTAAATTGTCAGGCAAAAACTGTGACAAAGAAACCAGCAATTACCAAAACGATGGCACCACCAATTCGATTGCCCATCTGCGCAAAGGCAATCAAATTCATCCGGTTAGCAGCAGAGAGAACTGCGACGTTTCCGGTTCCACCCATCGAATTGTTAACTAAACCAGCAGTGACAGCCGACTCGACCGGGTAAAGACCAAAGATTTTGCCCAAATAGCCCGCCACCAAAGCAATTGTCACAACGGAAACTATCACACAGATAGCCAACTGCCAAGTCACCGTCTCTAATAAGGCGGATAAATCAAGTAAGGCCAATCCAACCCCAGCTAGCAAAGCTTTGGTCATCGTTTGCACGATCAATTGACCAAAGAGGACCGCGGACTGTTCGTAATAAGTCGGCACCAAATTGCTGGCCTTAGCAGCTATCGCCACTAAAATCAGAAAGGCAAAGGCATTAATGCTTGGCAACAAATGATGGAGCATCAGGCCAAGCAGATAAAAAGCCATAGCGACCATCATCCCCACCAGCAGCCGCTCAAATTCAATTTTCACAGGCTTTGCTTTTGTTCCTCGCATCTCACCCGTTGCCTTTAATAAGTCCCCGTGGCCGTTCCAGGGCGATTGCTCCGTATTTTTAACCAAGAGACCCGCACCAATAATTGCCAGTAAGTTGGACAGCACGAGGGCTGGGAAAAGCTGTGATAGGATTGGCCCTGCTGGCAACCCGAGAGCCGAACCATAAATGGTCGACAGTGGCACGATGCCAGCCCCCACACCACCGGCCATGACCGGGAAGGAAATATAGAGCGACGTATGCACAAAGCCCAATCCCAACAACTGCCCGACCAGGCCAACAACAAAGAAATTAGCGACCATGGCCAAGAAAGCAACTGGTAAAAACCGCACCGCTGATTTTAATAATAATTGTCGGTCCATCTTTAAAATGGCCGAAATAATCAGCGACACAATATAAAATTCCAAAAAATTGGAAGTTGAAATAAAGTTGCGTACCGTACTGATTGCGCTACTCGGTACAAGACCTAGCCCAGCAATAATGGCTGCGCCCACAGTGGCAAAAACCGATCCACCGCCCAAATAGGACTTAAAAATTGGCAAATGGCTACCAAGATAATACAGGGCCCCGCCGAAAATAACGAGTGTGAATAACGCCCCACCCATGTTATCGGGTAAGATATCCATCCAGAGGACCACAAACAATAAAAGGGTCATCAAAAGGAAGGCCGTTCCCCCTAAACCAACAATTTTCAGCTTGGCTTCGAAATTCGAAAAGAAGCTGATAGCACCTGACGGTTGTCTATCTTTCTTCATCTACATTCTCCTGCATCAATTACATCTGTTATCGTATCTAGGGGTATCTTATCACAAATTTTATAAAATTAATCAATAAATTCAAAAAATACTTGATTAAATTCTTCTGGAATTTCTAAATGAGGCAAATGGCCAGCTTTTTGTATAACTTTTAAAGAAGAGTGTTGGTTCAATAAATCTTCGAAATCATGATAATAGCCGATTTTACATAAAGGTGAAGCTCCGCCGGCAACAAACAGCGTTTTCAACGTACAATCTGCTAGGTCCTGGCGCCAATCTTCCAGCAAGTGATTCTTCATCAAGGGATAAGCTAAATCAAAATCGAAGGGATTTTTCACCTTATCCTCTTTCAACAATGCCTTAAATTCCGATGCAACCGGCACAGCGGTCAGGTGTTGCTTAATAAAGGTTTTAGACACGGTACCAAAAGTTGACCAAGTCAGATTGCGAATGCCGGCCGTCCATGTCCCCTCATTAAGAAGCTTGGGGCTCTCATCAACGATGACCAACTGTTTCAACTTTTCTTGGCCAAATAACGATAGATAGGCCCAAATAACCGACCCACCCATCGAGTGCCCGACTAGCGTAATTTCATCAATTTTCAATAGTTCAACAAGTTCATGTAAGTCAGCCGCTAGGCGAGAAACCCGCAAGTTCTTAGTCGTCCGTTCTGACTGCCCGTGTGACCGCCAATCCATCGTCACGACCCGGTAACCGCGGGCTTCTAGTCCCGGAATTTGATAAGACCATTCTGCTTGAATACCTGAAAATCCCGACAGTAAAACGGCAACGGGACCATCCCCCGCTCGATCTGTATAGTTAATTCGAACACCATCACTCGTTGTAAAAAAAGCCATTCCCATGTTCCTCTTCTTTGTTGATTACTATCATGATAACAAACCTGATAGGCGACTAATAAAAATAGTCAAAATCAGGTAATCCGCCGCCCCACCAATACTCAAATTTTGTTCAATCATCGTTTGGTTCAACGCCGTTAAATACTCTTGACCGGCCACTGTCTCAGCACCACCAAGGGCGAAAAATTCAGCCACCCAATCCTGCATTTGCTGAACGATTGCCGGCGTTTGCGCGCGCTTAATCAGCGTTGAATCCTGAATCGCCCCCGCTAGTGCCATTAGCGTATCCAAAAAGCGATTTGTCACGGAGCCCGGCCGGTCACGGAAAGTTGGCAGGCCAACCTGCGCTAACGACGGTAAACCGGCGGCAACCTCGCCCCGAACGCCTGTCAACTGGTAGGTCCGGTATTGATAATGGCCAGCCGTTTCTTCTTGCTGGTCAGTACGAGTCGGGCTCACCAAGTCATCATCTAAGACATTGGCACTGATTTTTTGGACGAGGTTTAAAACTGTTTGGAGGGTTGTCGACCGTTTATCCTGGATTGCTAAACCATAGGCGGCAATGAGAATCCCTAACGTAAAAATCGCCCCCTTATGCGTATTCACCCCATCTGTCGCCAGATACATGGCCTGCTCCGCCTTGACCCCTTCTGGTCGCAAGGCCGCTAGCAGTTTCGTTGCCTCCGCCTGACTAAATTTTTGACCCAGTTCAAAGGCCTTCTCAAAGTAAGGTCGGAGCACTACAGCCGAATCAACAAAGGTCATCACCGTCATATCATGGTGGGCACCTGCTGAAATTGGGTCAACCAACCCTGGCTTGGGCGCTAAGACCACTTCTTGCAGGCAAGCGGCAACGGCTGCATCAACCACGAAATCTTGCGACCATGCCGACAAGGTTAAATCAGTCACAAAATAGTCTCTGTACAACTGGTTGCTAGCCGCCTGAACCGTAGCAAGCGGATGGCGCCCTTCCTTAGCACAAACCTTCGCATCGCCATCACAAACCAAACAACGTCGAGGAGGCAGGCCCAAGTCTCGTCGTGAAAACTGATAGCCCTCCGCCCAATCAGCCATCACATCGCAGTCAAACAAACGGCCAAGGACAAATTCTTCCTCAAAGCGCAACAATTCTTGCTTCCATTTCTTCAGCTGCCCGTCCAAAACCAAAAAGGCCTCGGGGCCGGTTATGCGTTGGTCATCCACATGCACCTTTTTGATAGCAACACTGTCACTAACAACAGCCCGTTTAATGACTTGCCAGCCAGCCGAAAAGACCTGCTGAATCTTGGGGCTATTTTTAATTGGGCCAGCAATATTCAACTTCACCGCCACCACGACCTGGTCAGGAAAATCAGCTTCCAATTGTTGCTGAACGGCTGACCGCCACTCGCGATTAGTTAAAACTTGGTCTAAGGTAACCGCCTGACCACCGGCAAACAATTCAAGCATCTTCTTTCCTTTCAAACTGATTTCTACTGTCTATTCTAACAAAATCGGCTATCGACTACTGTGATAGAAAAGAGGGCCGGTTTCCCTGCCCTCCAAACTAACTGTTAATCTTGTACTTCCTTGATGACATCAATGAGAGTGCCATCACGATATTCGGCCAAGGCCACCACTCGGTCTTTAAAGGCCAACGGCTTAGGTCGACCAACCAATTTCTCTGCGCGTTGTTGCAGTTCTTCAATCGAATAGATTGGCAAACCTGGCACCTTGGCCAGAGCATCCTTTAAATCCTGACGCTTTGGATTAATCGCAATGCCGATTTCGGTTACCAATACATCAATCGAATCACCTGGCGTAATCACCGTTGTAACTGCTGGAACCACTGTAGCAATCCGACCACGAACCAAAGGAGCGGAAATAATCGTCAACTTGGCCGTTGCCGCATCCTGGTGACCCCCGATTGCACCCCGAATCACACCATCGGAACCCGACATCACATTCACGTTAAAATCAGTATCGATTTCCAGGGCTGAAAGAATGGCAACATCCAACTTATCAACCATGGCACCCTTGTTAGCCGGATCAGCATACCATGACGCATCGATTTCTTGCTGATTTGGGCTCTCTCGCATCGAGAAGGCCGCCCCCTTGTCGAAGTCCTGGACGTCCATAATTTTGGCAACTAGGCCCTCTTTCAAGAGGTCAACCGTTGGCTTCGTAATGCCACCCAAAGCAAAGGATGCCTTAATCTGCTTTTCAATCATTGATTGGCGCAAGAAGCGGGTCACGGCTAGCGCTGCCCCACCGGAACCAGTCTGAAAAGAAAAGCCGTCTTTAAAGTATGGTGAGTGCGTAATGACTTGGTTCACCATCTTAGCAATTTGCAGCTCCTTTAGATCCTTGGTGAAGCGAGTTGCCCCGGAGCCAATTTTGTCAGGGTCACCAACCTTGTCCACCTTAACCACATAGTCAACCTCAGTTTGCTGAATGGAAGCGGGGGTGTTTGGATAAGGCTTTAAATCGTCCGTAATCAGGACTAATTTGTCAGCATAGCGGGCATCCATCAAAGCATAACCCAAAGAGCCAAAGGCAGTTTCGCCGTCCATTCCATTGGCATTTCCCATCTCATCAGCATTCGGCACACCTAAAAAGGCAACATCAATTTGAATTTCACCGGACTCAATTGCCCGTGCCCGATTTCCGTGTGAACGGAAGATCACAGGATTTTTGAGAGCGCCATGAGAGATTGCATCCCCCAGCGTTCCCCGCATCCCAGAAGAGGTAATATTGGTGACAACGCCCTTTTCAATCGCTTCAACCACAATATCATTCATCACGTTCGTCAATGATGAAGGGGCTAACGAAAGATTTTGATACCCGGCATCAATGATTTCTCGCATTACCATGTTAAAGACAAAATCACCTTCACGAAAATGGTGATGGAAAGAAATCGTCATGCCATCGAAAACAGTATCATGGACAACCTGTTGAATCGACTCAACAACTTTACTAGGACCGGTTTGCGCCAGCACCTTTGGTGCCACCCTTTGAATTGTTGGATGACCAAAGTCGACTGATTCGAAACCGCCATCATGGTATTGGTTCAAAATTTCATCTGGAATTTCGCGCTGAACTTTATTCTTCAATGTTATTTCCCTCCTGATCAACAAGGTGGTTCGCCTTGGCCAAAGCCATTACTCGTTCTGCCCGTAACACAACTGGTCGGTCAACCATCTGACCGTTAATGGCAATCACACCTGATCCCTTTTGTTGGGCGGCCTTAAGGGCCATAATCACGTTTTGAGCGTTGGTAATCTCCTTTTGACTTGGTTGATAAACTTGGTTAACCAAAGGAATCTGCCGCGGATTAATCACTGATTTGCCATCAAAACCAAGTTGATGAATCAATTTGGTTTCCCGGATAAAGCCTTCCTCGTCATCCAAATTAGTAAAGACGGTATCAAAAGCTGCAATTCCTGCTGCTCGAGCGGCATGCAAAATGACATTGCGGGCATACAACAGTTCTTGACCATCCGGATAACGATGGGTCTTCATATCGGTTGTATAATCTTCGGCAGATAGCGCAATGCCAATCATTCGGTCAGAAGCAGCTGCGATTTCATTGGCATTGACAACACCCTTGGCCGATTCAATGGCGGCCATCAAGTGAGTCGAGCCAACTTCTTTGCCAAATTCCTGTTCTGCTGAAGCGACCAAGTTCTCGAGCTCCTGGACCATCTCAGCCGATTCCGTTTTTGGCAGACGAATCACATCAATACCAGCCTTCACCATCGCTTTAATATCGTTTTGGTAAAAGGGTGTATCCAAACCATTAATTCGAACAACTAGTTCAGCATCCCCATAATCAAAACGGGACAATGCCTCATAAACGAGGTAACGGGCGGCATCTTTCTCGGTGAGTGAAACCGCGTCCTCTAAATCAAACATAATCGAATCAGCCCCAAAAATTCCGGCATCCTTGATTAACCCCGGATTATTACCTGGAACAAACATCATGGTCCGTCGTAGACGTTCACTTGCAACCATTAGAGCACCTCCCACTGTGGCTGGTCAACTTGATCCAAAGCCCGTTGGCAAACCGTGATGGCCCGTGCTTTGATAACAGGATCCAAGGCCCCCTGGTCAACTACCTTAATGACAGCATTTTGAATGTCATAGGCAGCAAAAACTCCTTCGATCGTTGCTTGAATCTGGTCGCCAAACTGCTTGGCTACATCCGAAACCAAGTCAAATTCCAGGCCATTCGTGCCTTGACTGACCATGATTTGAACATCCGAAGATTCGAGGGTCCCCGCCAAGGCGGTTTTCTTAATTTCCATCGATTTTTTGTCCTTTCTTGATTCTTGCTTGTAAGTCGGTGAGGTGTTTTTCGATAAAGGATGCACTCGGCGCTGGCAACATGTCAGCCACATCCTGAACCCGACCAGTTTGAATGGCTTTCCGGACCGTACGAGCACTAATAACCTGCTGACTGCCTGCTGGCTCCGTCATTCTTGGTACCAGCTCAACCTGAACTTCTGGCGGTAGCACTTCTTGTAGCGCCTGATTATACTGATTCGTTGTTTGTGACAGTGGCTCCGTGCCAACATACCGACTTGTGATGCCCAATGGTTTGGCAATTTGTTCTTTAAACAACGTCGCATCGAGCCGCGTTTGATAAGAAACCCGTTGACTGTCATCTTTGAGAAAATAAGCCGGGAAAGACAGGCTGGAGACCATATAAGGTCCGCCAGTTGCCACTTTGACATTTGCCAAGTCGCTCGTCCCTTCCTGAACTAAACGCAATCGTTCTTCAGTCGTAAACAACGATTGGTCTTCCTCCACGACAAATACATAAACAAAGTCATTTTTCCGCGCTGCCGTCTCCACCAAGTACCGGTGGCCCTTGGTAAAAGGATTGGCATTCAAAACAACCGCTGCTACTCGCTTTGCTGAATCTGGCTTTTTAGGCAATGCCGCCCGAAAGCTAGCCACATTTGGCAAGCCCTTTTCTAAAATCAGACCCGCATTAGTCTTCGCCAAAGTCGCAAAGCCAACATGGACAAAGCTCTGTTCATATTGCACTTTGGTAAAAACAAATAAATGAAAGATGCCTTCTTGGGCCAGCGTCGTTTCCAGCGTTGACACCAGACGGTTAAACCTGGTCCCCCTGGAAGCACCAATTGCAGAAACGGCCAAATACTTCAGCGTTTGACCGGCAATTGACCCGGTCCCAACCATTTGCTCTCGGTCATCATAAATTGCAAAGGTTTGATCGAGTCCAGCCAGTTCTTGATCAGAAAAATCAGCAAGGCCCTGTCTGGTCAAAAACTGTTGCCAATCCTTTTTCGTAGTTGGGTTAGTCAAATAAATTTCTTGAATCGTTTCCATTACCGACGGACGCCCCACCTTCTTGCTTCAATCCACTACTTTAATTTTCTTCTTTGGCAAAAGCCAAGACCGCATTTTCCACTGCCGCCACCACACCATCATCAAAGACAGCGGGCACCACTTTTTCTGCACTTGGCTGCTCAACTAGGTTAGCCAGAGCTGTCGCCACATGGAGCTGCAGTGCGATGGAAACTGATTTTAAATCAGTAGCCAACAGGCCCTTAAACAGACCTGGAAAGGCCAAAATGTTATTCACCTGGTTGGCCCACTGAGAAGAACCAGTCGCAACCACAACAGCCCCACCCGCTTTGGCTTCATCCGGCAAAATTTCGGGTACCGGATTAGCTAAAGCCAAAACAATCGCCTTATCGGCCATTCGACGAACTTGTTCCGTTGACAAAAGGTGTTCATCTGACAAGCCAATAAAGACGTCTTGCTGGTCAATGACATCATCCAAGCTTTGCCCCTGACTTTGATCAACTTGCTTTGCTAAATCACGTTGGAAACGGTTATAGTCCTCATCATCTGGTCGAATGACACCATGGATGTCGACAAGCGTTTGCTTTTTAATTCCTGCGGCTAATAGTAGCTTCGCCGTTGCCACCCCAGCAGCACCGACACCATTAATCACAATTTTCAAATCCGTCAAGGGCTTGCCAACGAACTTAGCAGCGTTGATCAAAGCCGCCAGCACAACGATGGCTGTACCAGTTTGATCATCGTGATAAACCGGAATATCAAGGGCTTCTTGTAGTTGCTGCTCGATTTCAAAAACGCGTGGCGCAGCAATATCTTCCAAATGAATGCCCGCAAAGGATGGCGCCATTGTCTTAATCGTTGCCACAAATTCCTCGACTGGTACCTGATTCAACGCCATCGGCAGTGCATCGACTCCGGCAAACTCTTTATAAATCAGCGCCTTACCTTCAACAATTGGTAAGCCAGCCCCGGGGCCGATATTCCCTAAGCCCAAGACAGCCGAACCGTCGGTAATGACCGGTACTAATTTACCAGAAATGGTGTACTTCTTTTGATCCTCCGGTTGACGCTCGATTTGTTTGGCTAAGGCTGCCACGCCCGGCGTGTATGCCTTGGCTAAATCAGCTGCGTCCTTGATTGCAAAGGTCCCCTGAATCGTCAGGGCTCCTTGGTGGTGCTCATGAAGTGCAAAGACTTCATTCATATCTACCATATTGGCCTCCTCTGTTTTTGAAGACTTGAATTAAATCCTAAATTCATTTTAAATTGTGCATTGACGAATGTAAAGAAAAATATTTAATATTTTTACAATTAAAATGTATAATTAATCATTTTTCAATATTTAAAGTTTTTTACCATCTTTGAATTCGTCTTACTTTTAAAACATTTTACACTTTGATTGTAAATATCTTGAATTTTGTAGTAGAATCAATTTAATGATTTCTTGTTTAGCCCAAAAAAAGCGGGTTAAATTGAAGAAAATCAATAATAGAAGGAAAAGGATGACAATATGTCCACAACGGATCCAAACTTACTGGCACAGATTTCTGAAGACTACTATTTAAACAAGTTGTCCTTTGGTGAAATTTCGACTAAGTACGACGTTTCCCGGTACCTCATTAACAAGTACTTGACGGAAGCCGTGAAAACCGGCGTAGTAAAGATTGAAATTGCCACCTCTGCTAACCGTAATTCACAGTTAGAGCAAGTTTTTAAAGAAAAATTTCCAAACACAAATTGCTACATCATCCAAGATGACACCACAACGAGTGCCACTGAAGATTTGATTTCAAACTATGCAGCCAATTTAGTGGTCAAACACTTAGAAAACGGCCCCCATATTGTTGGTATGACATGGGGTGACACGATGTACTCACTGATCGATGCCATCACGTCAAATCCATTGGATCAGATTAAATTCACCCAATTTGTTGGGGAAAACATGAAATACAATTCTACGGCCGGGTCCGTTCGCATCGTTGAACGTGCGGCCAAGAAGGTTGCTGGTGAGTTCTTAACGCTCCCCGCTCCCCTCTACCTAGCCGATGATGCTGTCCGCAATGGCCTTTACGAGGCCGTTTCAATCAAGCAGACCATCGACTTGGCCAAGCAGATGGATACGGTTTTGACTGGTATGGGCACCATTGCCTCGCTTGAATCAATCGCCATTTGGAACCAAAACATCAACCGCCTCTTCCCAAATGTTAAATTGGGCGAAGTTGCTGGTATGATTTACGGTCGACCATACGACATCAACGGTAACATCCTAAATGTTGGTTCCGATAAAGTTGTTGGTTTGGACATGAATTCCATTCTCGCTACGCCAAAGCGAATTGGGGTTGTCCGTTCTAAGGCCAAGTCAAAAGCAGCTCTTGGCGCCCTTCGTGGTGGTTTTGTCACCGACTTGGTGATGTCAGAATCATTGGCATACCGAATTATTAACGAAGAAGTCGACTAAATTAATGAAAAGTCTACCCACCCCAAAATTTCGGGTTCCAGATCACTCGGTAGGCTTTTTTTGTTGGGCAATTATTTCAGCATACAAAAAAAGGAGTGAAAACGAAATCGTTTTCACTCCTGATTTTTTATGACTGTGTCTTTGTTCCAAACAACTTTTGGCAAATCAGACCAATCACAATGCCAAAGAAGGCAAAACCAATCCAGCCAAAGCCGGCACTAGCACCAAAAATATGGGCCTGGTACCAACCGACGTGAGTGGTTGTTCCGACACTATAAGAAACTAATCCACCAAGGTCCTTGGCAAAAGGTGCGTTCGACAAGCCATCAAAAACAGCTGCAATCAATGTCAA
Source organism: Fructobacillus evanidus (assembly GCF_963580165.1). Classification (NCBI taxonomy): domain Bacteria; kingdom Bacillati; phylum Bacillota; class Bacilli; order Lactobacillales; family Lactobacillaceae; genus Fructobacillus; species Fructobacillus evanidus. Next base: position 182,906 of record NZ_CAUZLM010000001.1, on the reverse strand, counting down.
GCCCAGTGCCCAGCCATAGAGGAAGCGGCCTTGGCCAAGCCATGGTGACAGCAAGCTCAGTAGGATCAAAACAATCGCAATGGGATATAAGAACATCAAAATAGGCGCAGCCCAAACAATAATCTTATCAAGCCCTAGTGTGGCAACGATAAAGGCCAAAAGTGAGGCAAAAGCCAACCAACCTTTATAAGAAACCTTTGGCCAAACGCGGTTCAAATCGCGGGCAAAGGATGCCGTCAGCCCCATGGCCGTGGTAAAGACGGCCAAAGTGCCCATGACAGCAATAAAGATTTGACCAAAACGGCCGAAATAATACAGCATCACATTGGTCAAAGCAACGGCACCGTTACTAGAAATTGGCATATGGGCTAAGGAAGTCGTTCCCAGCAAAATCAAGCCCACATAGACCACAGCCAAAACAACCATCGACAAGGTCCCTGTCTTCACAATGACCGTCGCGATTTCGCCAGGCTTTTTATAACCTAATTTTTGAATGGAATGCACAATCGTCACCCCAAAAATCAGTCCGGCCATCGCATCAACCGTGTTGTACCCCTCAATAAAGGCCGGCGCAATTGCATTTCCCTGGTAGGCCGCTGTCACCGCTTGGTGAGTGGAACCCATTGGTGAAAGAATCGCCAAAATAAAAATGAATGCTAACATAACCAAGAAAATTGGGTTTAAGTAGCGTCCAATAATATCCAGCAATTTCGTTGACTGAGTTGATGACCAATAAACGAGGATAAAATAAACCAAGGCAAAGACAATCAGACCAATTTGTTGCTGACCCTTTGGTAACCAATTAGCAAAGGAGAACGAATAAGCAACCGTTGCCGTTCGAGGAGCCACGATGATTGGTCCCAAGCAAAGCTGTAAGGCCACCAAAAAAATCGTGGCCGGTCTGTGTCCTAATGGTCGAATCAAATCAAAGACGGATTCGGACCGGGTAACGGCTAAAGCAACCAAAGATAATAGCGGCAAGATAACCGCACTCAGCAAAAAACCAACCGTAGCAGGGCCCCATTGTGCACCCGCAATTTGTCCCAAGTGAACCGGGAAAATCAGGTTCCCGGATCCAAAGAACATTCCAAAAATCAATGAAAACAGGAGTAAGGCCTGTTTCCAACTAAGCTTCTTTTCCATTAATGTTAAACTCCATTCATGGCTATCTAAACCAACCAGCATTTTTTAGATAGCGAAATACCTAACAATTTTACAGGAAAAAGGCCGCTCTGGCTAGGTCAAAAAAACTTTATGCCACTTCAAGGCACTAAAAAAAGACCAAAAATTGGTCTTTTGTTTTTACATGATTATTGGTTAATAATTTGGTCAATTTGTGCCAATTCATCGGCAGAAAAGTCCAAGTTCTTCGTAAATTCAAGGTTGTCCATCAAATGATCAACTGATGATGTTCCAATGACAACAGAAGCAACCCGCTTGTCTTGGAGCAACCAGGCCAAAGACATTTGGCTCAGTGTCTGTTGACGACCTTGGGCCAACTCATTCAGCGCACGCAACTTAGCTGCCAAAGCATCGCGACCGTTTTCAAACAAGAAACCGTTGGTCTTGTGGATTGGGAAGTCTTCCGGTACGCCGTTTAGATAGCGGTCCGTTAACAAGCCTTCGGCCAATGGTCCGTAGGCAAAGAGTCCTGCGTGGTGTTGGTCCAAGATGTCCAACAAGCCTGAATTCTTCTGTTCCTGATTTAGCATGTTATAAGAAACCTGGTTACCGATAAATGGCGTCTTCAATTCCTTGAAGATTTCAGCAATGGCTTGTGTTTGTTCGGCCGTATAGTTTGAAACCCCAACATAAAGGGCCTTGCCCTGGCGAACCAAAGTATCTAAGGCAAGAGCAGTTTCTTCCAAGTTTGTATTTGGATCAAAACGGTGAGCATAAAAGATGTCCACGTAGTCCAAATTCATCTTTTGCAGTGAAGTATCCAAGGCGTTAATCAAAGTCTTGCGACCAGAAAATTCGCCCATTGGCCCAGGCCACATGTGGTAACCGGCCTTCGTTGTAATCACCAATTCGTTTCGGTAAGGCTTCAAATCAGACTTGTATACCTGACCAAAGGTTTCTTCGGCGGTTCCATTGTTTGGACCGTAATTAAAGGCATTATCAAAAGAGAAAATTCCTTCATCAAAGGCCTTCAAAATCACTTTACGAGAGTTTTCCAGTGGCTTGGTATCGCCAAGGTTGCGCCAAAGGCCAAAGGAAACGGCGGGGACAATCAAGCCCGAATCAGCGACTCGACGATAGGGCAACTTTTCATAACGATCTTCTGCTGCTTGGTAAACCATGTCTATTCCTCCAATACTGCTACTAACTGTTCTGCAATTTTCTGATGGGCCAACACGTCAGGGTGGTACGGTCGTGTCTGAATCCCCCACTGGTCCGCCCGAACAACGGTAAAGTTGCTAAAGCGAGCAACTTCAGCCAAAACGATGTCTACAAAGGCACCATTCCAAGGGGTTAATAAATAAAAATCAGCACCGTGGAACCGTTTCACCAATTCTAACAAATAGACGCGCAAACCAAAAGCGAATTCTTGGTCACTCGCCCCATAGTTGGCATCGTTTAGTCCGTAGGCTACAATCACTCGATCCGTTGCCACTCGCCGGCGACTAATCCCTTCCCCGACTTGCCAAAGGGCATCAATGGCCTTTGGCTCCTGGAATGGCGCCCGAGCGGTCAAGCCCGTTCCGCCATAGGCGATTCGGTTTAACGGGCGGCCAAAGTTCTTGGCCACTAAGGCTGGAAAGGATAAAGCCGGTTGGTGGCGGTCATGATTTGAACCGGCCATTGCCTCACCGGCAACAATCGAATCGCCAACAAAGGTCAGATAAGGCGTTGCTGCCTCACCGTCCTTGGGCAAGACAGACAAAAGTTCTTCATCCCCTGACCAAGTGAGGTCCGCAAGTACAAGTCCCGTCCGCCAAAAGTCAACCTGTCCCGTCTCCCACTGATCCAAAGTGAACTGGTAGTAGTGGCCAGCCTGCAGATGAACGCTGACATGGTCTGCAATGACCAACAGATCTTCTGATTTTTCCCCGTCAATCGTCACCGTCCAAACCAGGTTTGGATAATGCTTGGCAAAAGTCAATGTCAACGTGCCAGCGTCTTGCGTTTTCAGGGACAAATAGGCACCATACTGTGAGGTCAATACCCCGCCCTCTTCAAGTGCCGACCATTCCGGTGAAGCAAACTGTAATAAATCAGTTGTCATCATTTCTGGTCCTCACGTTGGTCTGGACTCAACAAGACCTTGGCCATCGATTTGTGGGCAATCACTTGACCAATCGCTTCGGCGAAGAGATTCGCCACTGTAATGACCGTCAATTTATCAAAGTGCTTTTCAGCCGGAATTGGTACCGTATCAGTGACAATTACACGGTCGATCACTGACTCCTGAAGCTTCTTAGAAGCATCCCCTGACAAGACGGCGTGGGTTGCCAAGGCATCAATCGTCTTTGCACCCGCTTTTTGAACGGCGATGGCCGCTTTGACCGTTGCCTCACCAGTATCAATCATATCCGACAAGATGATGGCATGCTTACCGGCGACGTTTCCAGTTACCGCTGCCTTCACCCGGGGATCCCGGTCTTGATCAACAATCGCCCATTGGGCGTGCAAGACTTCAGCCAATCGCTGGACTAATTTCAAAGTTGAAGAACCAGAGGCAACCACGACCACATCCGGTCCGACCAGGCCCTGGTCCTCGTAGAATTTCGCTTGAACGGGCATGGCAATCAGGTGGTCAACAGGAATGTCGAAGAATCCCTGCACCTGACTCGTATGCAAGTCCATCGTCATGACGCGCTTAACGCCCTGACTTTCCAACATATTGGCAATCAGGCGGGCAACAATCGGTTCCCGCGACCGCGTCTTGCGGTCTGACCGAGCGTAGCCAAGATAAGGAATAATCACGTTGATGGACTTGGCTGATGTCCGCTTTGCGGCATCGATAAAAATCATCAACTTGATAAAGTTATCATTGACCGGTTCACTGATGGGTTGGACAACGTAAACGTCAATCCCCCGGACAGAATCAACGATTCGTTCATAAATCTCGTTGTCGGCAAAAGTCTGAATCTCTACCGGGGCAACGGGCGTGTGTAATTGTTTCGCAATCGCCTCAGTCAAATCTGGGTTTGTACCCAAATCAAAGAGACGGTATTTCGGATTGGCGGTCATAAATACTCCAAAAAATTCAAGTTTGTTATTTTATTGACTGGGACCACTGCAAAAAGCAATCTGGTCTAAGACTTAATCTGCTACTATTATACAAAAATTTACCGCGATTCGGGCATAAAATCAGCTGGCTTTAAATCAGCCATGCCAACCATTGGGTCGGCCATGGCTTGTGTCAAAGTTGCCACCGTCAGACCACTTTCGCCAACCACTTGGTCGGCAGCCGCTGGCATCTGCACTACTGGGTCTTGCTGTGATGAAGACGTTAGTGACCGCTGGTCAGAGTGATTGAAATCCGCAAAATCTGAACCTGTTGCTTGAGCCTGCTGGGATGTTTCCTGCTTGGCTAGATCTTTTTGAGGTTGATGGTTCACTGGCCGCTCGTCACGGTCAATCGTCTGCCCCTGATGCTTAGCTACCCGCTCGTCACGGTCAACCGTCTGTCTCTGATTCTTAGCTACCCGTCCGTCATGACTTCCGTCCTGGCTACCTGCCTGCGATGCACGGGGACCCTGAGCCTTTCGCTCATCCTGCTGGCCGACCAGCAGCTCCTGCAAGAAGGTTTGCCGAACCGGTACCGGATGTGTCGCTGCGTAATCATACGCGCTGTAATCACCCACCATCACCAAGGATTCCTTGGCCCGGGTAATGGCGGTATAGACCAAGTTTTGATTCAACATGATTTTAAATTGTCCTGTTAAGACCAAAATCACCAGCTTAAACTCGTTTCCTTGCGCCTTGTGAATCGTTGTGGCGTAAGCCAGGGTCAGCTGATTTAAAGTCTTACTCGTATACCAGACCTCCTGGCCATCAAAGTCAACGACCAATGAATCCGCAGCCACACCAGGCTCCTTCTTATAGTGGATGGCAATCACCTGACCCATGTCGCCATTATAAATGTCCCGTTCGGAATCATTTTCCAACTGAAGAACCTTATCACCCAAGCGAAAGACGGTCTCCCCCTGTTGCAAAGTCTTTTGACCGGGTTTAACCGGATTAAAGAGGTCCTGGGCAATTTGATTCAAAGCCAAGACACCAGCCGGTGTCTTATACATTGGTGCCAAAACTTGGACTTGATTGGCCGTAAAGCCCTTTTTAACTGCTGCCTGCAGCACCTGGCTAACGGCTCTTGGGACTTGGTCAGCAGTGGTTAAAAAGGTTGAGCGATCCGACTGATTTTCCTGGAAATCCTTCGGCAAGATTCCCGCATTAATCGACTGAGCCAAGGCTGAAATGCTGGATCCCTTACCCTGGCGGTAAATCCGTTCTAAGGCAACGTGCGGCACGACCTGACTTTGAATCAAATCATACAAGACGTTGCCGGGACCAACAGATGGCAATTGGTCGGCATCCCCAACTAAGACGATATGCATATCCTTGGGCAAGGCAGCAAAGAGGCTTTCCGCCAAGGAGATGTCGAGCATGGAGGCCTCATCAATAATTAACAGACCACCGGAAATCGGATTATCGGCATCAAATTCGGCGTCATCACCGTCTGTAATACCGAGCAAACGGTGAATGGTGGTTGCTTCATAACCCGTAATCTCGGTCATCCGCTTGGCTGCCCGACCAGTCGGTGAGGCCAGCCGAACACGATTTTGCTTAACCCACTCTTTGTCGCGCCCTTGACTTTGGGCCTGGTGGCGGACCAACGCTTCCCAGGTCGCAACCAGCGTTTTCGTGACTGTTGTTTTCCCAGTTCCTGGTCCACCAGTTAGAACAAAGACCTGGTTCGTCAAGGCTGCTTCAACCGCCGCCCGTTGGACTTCATCTAAGTCCAGGTTTTCTGGGACCACAAAGGTGGTATCCACCAAGTCCGGGGTCGTCTGGACAGCTGATTTAGCCTTTAACAAGCTGTTAACCTTTGAGCTGACAAGAGCTTCCGCCCCTTTTAAATCAGTCGGGCTATAGTTACCGTCTTCATAGACCAACCGCTCTTGGCTTACCAAAGCACCGAGGGCCTGGTCAATGGCCGTTTGCATGCTTGAACTATTGCTCTGCAGGGTTGACTGAGCAGCCGAAAGTGCCTGGTCAACCGTTAAATAGGTGTGACCAGCCGAGTAACAGGCATTTAAAATTCCAGCATAGACCCCGGCTTGGATTCGGTCCGGATGGTCGTCAGAAAAACCGGCCTGCTTGGCAATGGCATCCACCTTTTTAAAGGGCAAACTATCAAATTCATAGACTAAGCGATAGGGGGTCTTCTGCAGAACTTCCTGCGCCTCCTCCCCATAGTGGTCAAAGAGTCGTCCCGCGACATCTGCTGAGAGGCCAATTTGGTGGCCAAGCAAAAAAAGCTTCTCCAGTCCCAAATTTTCTTGGAGCTTTTCGGCCAAATCAGCCGCGACCTTTGGCTTAACTATGCCGGTTAAAACGCTCGAATCGGCCAAAATCAAATCAATGGCATCCTGACCAAGGTGGTCGACAATTTTTTCCGCGGTCTTCTTCCCCACGCCTGGAAAATCGCCGTACGCAAAAAAGGCCACAAGCCCCTTCTCATCCGCTGGCATCTGATTTTCATAGCGAGCGGCCTGGAACTGTTGGCCATATTTGGGGTGCGTGACCAGTTGCCCATAAAAAGCATAAGTCGAACCAGGCTTAACCGAGGCAAAGGTCCCGGTAACAATAATTTCTTCTTCGTCCCAATCCTCCAAATCGGTCTCGTTAACCGTGACAGACAGAATCTTAAAGTACGAATCATTTGCCGAAAAAATCACGTTTTGCAGCGTGCCCGTTATTTGATTGTCCTCTCGAATTGTCCTTGCCATCGTACCTTCACCATCTTATGTATCCGCTCTTACTAGAGCGGGACCAGTTTTAATTGACCAAATTTTAGTCCGGTTCACCAACTTAAATTGTTGTACCGGCATCCTGATCTTTGTTCAAATAACTGGTTTCATTCCATTTTACCAAGTCAAAATCTTGGCCATTCTTTGTTTCAATAATTGTCGTTGACGTATTCGACAAGCCGCCCAATGACCTGATTTGGTCACGAGGGATGCCCAGCAAACTCGTCATTCCAAAGGTTAAAATCAGTCCATGAGCAACCACCAAAACAGCATCATCCGGATGGTTGGCGACAATCTCTTGAATCATCTTTTGAAAACGGGCAACCGCCTTCGTGTAGCCCTCACCATTAAAGCCCTGGCCTTCAAAACGCTCCAGATGGTTCTTATAGACATCATAAGCTTCCGGATAGTTTTTCTGCACGTCGGCCATTGCCTGGCCTTCCCATTCGCCCAAGCCAACCTCAACGATGTTGGAATGCAAAGAAAGCCGGGGATCGTTTGGCAAATCAGCCTGGATGCGTTCGGCAGTCACCTTTGCTCTTGGTAACGGTGAAGCATAAACTCGGTCAATGTGCTTGTCTTTTAAGAAACCGGCAACCTTCTTCATATCCTCATAAGAACCAGGCAAAAGTGGAGAATCCCCCTGTGCCCCTTGAAAGCGCCGTTCCAAATTCCATTCAGTTTGTCCGTGACGGACGAAATAAAAAGTTGTCATGATTGCTTTTTTAATACCTGCCGGTCTTCTAATTCTTGTAAGTAATAGCGATAAATCTTCACTAATTCGTCCTTATCAGCACGAGCAAAAATGTCGACTGGGGCGACATTGCCGGCTGAAACCACAACCATCTTAAAGCCGGTCAAATCTTTACTAACCGTGACCTTCAACTTAATTGATTGGTCGACTGGTAGGTCTGGTTGCAGCGGCCGTTGAAGAACAAATGCACCGGCATTGTTCGTCAAAAAACCAAGGTCCAGTAAGGCAAATTTTTTAATTTGTGGATCAATTTCATAAGTGCCATCGTTAGGGATGGTCACAGACTTTGCAAAAGCCATCGTTTTCTCCTTTACAAACTTCTATTTATTTAGCTAATTTCTTCATTGTCGAGTTCGAATCTGGGTAGGCGCATCAGGCTGCCAACCAATATCGACAGTTCTTGAACGTCTCCCCCTCTGCCCCAAAAAAATCAGTAGCGCAATCCCTTAGGGAAAAAGTTCTTCAACTGGCCATTGACAAACTTAGCCCAGCCAAGTCCGTTACCATTGGCCGTCATCAACACAAAGCCCTTTTGCAGGTCTTCTTTTGTATTGATCACGTCGCCATGGATGTAGGTGGCCAAATCATCATGGGCATCAAGGTCATACACCTGCTTGCCCGCTTGGCTCGGATCAACCGCCAAAGCCAAAGCATGGTCCGGCTCAAACCGATTTTTCTTGAGAGTACCGAGGCACAAACCTGCTCGCAAAACCTTTGTTTTGCTCAAATCAGGACAGTCCACCGGCAACAAGAATACCCGATCACCAAACGTTCTTAACCGACTTTCATCAAGGTCAAAACCGGGCAATGATTCCTGAAAGAAATGTTCCATCAACGTCACATCGGCTTGAGACATCTTACTTGGCTTTTGTGCCTTGGGTGCCTTGACAGGACTTTCATCCTCCGCCAGTTCGGCCTTCTTCAACCGAGCCACAAAGTGACCTTCACCAGGCAAATCTTGTGGCCATAGACGGGCAGTTTTCGCTAAATCGGGGTTGCCATCAGCCCATTCGGGTCGTCCGGCCTGAATGCCAGACCCTACTGGCCGGTCAATGGCTTCGATGGTAAATTCTGGATAATGCTTGACCAACCAAGCGATGGTCTGCTCGTCCTCTTCTGGTGCAAAGGTACAAGTTGAATAAATCAGCTCACCACCAGGTCGGACCAGCTTCACCGCTGATTCCAAAATTTCATGCGAACGAATAGCACATTCGGTCGGATAATAAGTCGACCAATATTGGATGGCGTCATGGTCCTTACGAAACATCCCTTCACCCGAGCAAGGAGCATCAAGCAAGACCTTATCGAAGTATGCTGGTAAAGCTTTCGCTAGGTCACTAGCATCCATCGAAGAAACCACGGCATTTTTGACGCCAAAACGTTCAATATTTTCGGATAGAATTTTGGCTCGAGCGAAGAATATTTCATTCGTCCATAACAATCCCCGGCCGTTCAGTTGACTAGCAATATGGGTTGACTTCCCGCCAGGTGCGGCCGCCAAATCTAAAATTTTTTCACCCGGTTTGGCGTTAACCACCTCACCAACAAATTGGGCCGATGGCTCCTGTGAATAAACAAGACCGGTTAAATGATCGATCCCCTTGCCAGCTACTTGGCCAAAGTATCCCCACTGCCCATAGGGAACTTTTTTGTTAAGCGACAAGTCTCTTGGTGTCTGCTGGGCCTTCAATGGGTTAAGCCGAAAACCCTTCTGACCGGGTTCTTGGAGTGCCTGCAAAAAAGGCCCACTGGCACTCCCGAGCAGGTCTTGGTATTTATCAATAAAGGCTTGCGGTAAGTCCATTGGGCTCTCTTTCTTTTTACATGTGATTTGCACGGATCAACCAAAGTAATTACAAATACTTGGCATCCTCTACTTCATCTTGGCTAGTCAAAATCTTTGGACCGTCCTTGGTAATCGCCAAGGTATGCTCATATTGAGCTGACCATGAGCCGTCCAAAGTGCGAACCGTCCAACCATCTTCTGGTGTATCATCGGTTTCGACTTCCCAGCCACCCAAGTTGATCATTGGTTCAATGGTAATGACCATTCCTTCCTTGAGACGCAATCCATGTCCTGGCTTACCATAATGAGGAACCTGTGGATCTTCATGCATTGTTGGACCAACACCATGACCAATGTACTGGCGAACATCGCCATAGCCATTCTGATTTTCAGTGTAGTCCTGAATTGCCCAACCGATATCACCAATTCGGTTACCAACCACTGCCTGGTCAATGCCCAAGTACAGCGACTTCTTCGCAACTTCCATCAATTTTTTAACTTCGGGTGACACGTTGCCAACGGCGTATGTCCATGCTGAGTCTGAAACAGCCCCATCTAAGCCGACAACCGTATCAACCTTGACCAAATCACCGTCTTTTAATTTCAAGCCTTTACGAGGCAGACCATGGGCGACTTCGCTATTGACCGAAATCGTCGTTGCATACTTAAAGCCTTCAAAACCAATTTGCAATGGCACACCACCATGGTCCTCAATGTAAGCTTTACATTTTAACTCAATGTCCCAAGTATCCACGCCCGGCTTAATAAAGTCGCGCAACATCAAGTGCATTCCGGCAATAATTGCACCGGATTTCTTCATGGCCGCAATTTCTCGCGGTGACTTCAAACTAATCATCAGTTACCCCTTTTTCCAATGTTAAACTATTATCATTATATCATTTTCCGGGCCCTTTTGAGTCCCTGTCGCTTTTGACATTTTTTTGTAATATTGGTTGACAATCCTTAGTCACTTGTCGATAATGGAGCTAAGAATGACAAATAAAGGAGATACCGTTATGAAAAACTTTTTATTGGGCGCTTCCCTCTTTGGTAACGCCGCCCTCGCTTACCTTTTGTTGAAGGATGACGATCGAATGGCTGATTTGAAAAAGAAAGCCAACGAATTAACTGAAGCCGGTAAGGAAAAGGGTGAAGAACTCGTTGCCCTTGGCAAGCAAAAGGCCAGCGAACTTTCAGAAGCTGGTAAGCAAAAGGCCAATGAACTTTCAGAAACCGGCAAAGAAAAAGCAGAAGAAGCAAAGACTGCTGCCGATGATTCTTTGGATGAACAATTGGCCAAGTTAAAGCAACGTGCCGGTATTGACCAAGCAAATTAAGCAGTAAAAAAGGAGCCCGAAAAGGCTCCCTTTTTTATGCTTACCAGAACTTCAACCAGTGATAAATCCTTTGCCACCAGTGTCCAAGATGATAAGTTTGTTGATTAACTAATTGAAGTTTTTGTTCTTTTGAATTCACTTCCGGCAAGAACTTGGCCTTCAAGGTTGGCTGAACCGTCAAAACTGTTGCACCCTTCTTGGTAACGATCGACTGCAGACGACTTGGCCGTTGGTACCCAACTGCAGTTCGCCCCTTTGTTAACCAGAAAGTCCTGCTTTGCCCAACGACTAGGCTCTGGTGACCACCAGCCAAATTTTTATTCTTGAACTGGCTCTCTGTCACCGCCTGCCCCTTTTGATAGGTAACGGGCGTGTAGTGGTCAAGCACTTGGTTGACCACATCAACCGTATTTTGGTAGCGTTGCACCTGGTCCGTATAGCGACCGGCACCAGAAACCACCGTAATAAATTCATGACCATTTTGATCTTTGATTAAACCAGTCAAAGCACCACCTGATGCCGGTGTTGATCCAGTCTTCAATCCTTCAAAGGTCAAGTTTTTAGGATTTGAAAGTTTTGCCTTGATTTCCTGGTCAAATTTGGCCCCTTCAGTCAGCTTTATCTTAGTTTCATTTGCCGATGGATGGTACACTAAGCCCCGTTTTTCATAGTATGACCGAATAGTCGGATCTTCTCGAATCACTTGATAGGCCAAAATAGCGAGTTGTCGAATAGAAGCAGTGTTCTCTGCATCAGGATTAGCATCTTTAACCTGATAATCAGAGGCATCCTTGTTAACCTGACCCGCGGCGTTATACCACTTTGATCCAGTTAACTTCAGATCCTTCGCCCAGCCTTCAAGAGCCTGTTGCTGCGTCTGATTTTGTTCTTTGGCAAAATCAGCTAACGCCAAGGCTGCATCATTAGCACTTGAAGTAAACATCGCCGCAAAAAGTTCCTTTACGGCCAACTTCTGTCCAACCGAAATTTCTAGGTGGGAAAAAGTAGCATTATCCTTTTTAGACCAATCAGACTGCTGAGTAATCGTCACCAGACTATCCCAGGTAAAGCGTTTCTTTTTGATTCCTTGCAAAATGCCATAAGCAGTTAGCATCTTACTTTGCGAGGCAATCCCGATTTGCTTGTCCGCTCCCTTTTCGCCAAGGACCTGCCCTGTTTTCGCATCAATCACAATGGCATTTCTGGCAGCGACCTGCAGCGTCATTGGTAAGGCTGTCTGTGTTGGGCCAACCGATTGCGTTTGCACATTATTTTCTAGGGCAGCAACCGTCAAAATAATTGATAAAATCAGCACCAAAACAGCGCCAACCATCGCGACCTTTTTCTGAGTCGCCAAATTACCTAGGGTCTGATTTTGAAAAAGGGCCAAGCGGGAAGACGGTCGAACAAGGGCATCATCTTCATCATGTTTTTGCTTTCGTTTCCACATCATGTCATTAATTTTTTAGTGCGTACCGAAGAGACGGTCTCCTGCGTCCCCCAGACCAGGAACAATATAGCCATCCCCATTCAGCCCTTCATCAATCGAAGCCGTGTAGACATCAACATCAGGGTGGGCAGAGGTAACGGCTTGAATGCCTTCTGGTGATGAAACAAGGGTAATCAACTTAATCTGTTCAGCGCCCCGCTTCTTTAAGGCAGAAATAGCATCCTTAGCTGAGCCACCAGTTGCTAACATTGGGTCGACCAACAAAACTTCACGTTGATCAATATCTTCTGGTAACTTAATGAAGTATTCCACTGGTTCCAATGTCTTTTCATCGCGGTACATCCCAATATGGCCAACCTTGGCAGCTGGAATCAATTGCAAGATACCATCGACCATTCCCAAACCAGCCCGCAAAATTGGCACAACGGCCAATTTCTTACCAGCTAATTGTTTCTTAGTTGTTTCTTGAATTGGTGTTTTCACCCGAACTTCTTCCAGTGGCAAATCGCGACTGGCTTCATAGGTCAACAACATTGCCAATTCATCGACCAATGCCCGGAAGTCCTTTGTCCCCACCTTTTCATCACGAATGATTGTCAACTTGTGTTGAATCAATGGATGGTTTACTTCAACGACTTGTCCCATGATTGTAACTCGCTTTCCAAATAACTTTGAATTTAATTCATATTCATTATAGCAAAAACCAGGCACCCACTTAAATCTTTTTAAAATTGGATTCTCACGCCTATTCCATTCTGATTTAAATTGAAAGCCCCCCTCTTTTTTTGTATAATAATAGAGTTCGCGCTTATAGTTTAACGGGATAAAACGGGGACCTCCTAAGTCTTTGCTCCCAGTTCGAGTCTGGGTAGGCGCATACACGAACACTTATATATCAGCATTTACAGCTATTATGATACACTTTTGATACAGTGAACAAAAAAAACGCCTAATGTATTAAGTTAAATTAGGTGTTTTTTGTTGTCATATGGAAGCCGACACAACAGTGCCCACATGCTCATTATAACAAAAAATAGCCAAGCTATCTGCTCGGCTATCTCTTGGACGATTTTAGTTATTTACTGGATTAATTATATCATAAAAAAAGACGGGTGCACTTCTGCGTTTTCCCTGTCAATTTCCGCGATAGACCTCGTAAGGTTTGTACCGCTCTCTTCTAAATTATAGCATATAAAAATCCTTAAAATTAGCAAAAAGAAAATTCTAACGAATCCATTTCATTGATTTTATTTCTGTTAATCTTCGTTCTGTAAAAACATTAGGTGTTCTTCGAACATGAAGAGTAGCGGGAACATAATACCCCTTATTATTTGGAGAAAATCCTATTAACACCATCTTTTTCTTTCGTTCATCTAAATAATCATAAATAAGAAATTCAACATTTCCAAGACGTGGTGGACGAATATCCCTAGTTATAACCATTAATTGTGATGAATTACTTTTGAATACTTCATTTAAAAAACAATGATACTTCAGCCTATCCTTAATTTTGTCTCCAAAAGATGGATCTTTTTTAATATCGTCTAGTGTTAAGTCACCAGATTTGATTAATTCAATAAATTGACTAGCCGACCGCCTTTTCGATAAATACTGAAAACCAATAAGATGCGGGACATCTAAAATATCAAAGTTAATTATTACATTTTGGAGTGGTTTAAAATTAGTTGTAATTTCTACTGTGTGGCCGTGATAATCACGTTCATAGTCATCAACAATTTCTTTTAATGTATTCAATTCTAAGTAATCAAAGGATTTATACACTTACTTATTCCCCAAAAAAAATGCTCGGGATTTAATACCCGAGCAACAATATGTACGCTGGCGTACCGTCAGGCGTCACGGTAGGGACATACGATGATGTATATGGCCCAATCATCAGGCTTCCATTTTTGCCAGTCTAAAAATGGTGGGTTCAAACAAGACGGAAATCAGGAATTAAGTCTTGTTCGTGACTAAATTATATCACACTATTTACTATTTTCAATTTTTTATATGTACGCCCCGAAGGGCATTTGATCAATAGTGGGCCCAGAACTTATCGGCATCGTACCAGATACGTCCGTAACCAGAAATGTAGTCAATTCCAACAGCGTTCTCTGCTTCGTCATACTCATCAATCGCGCCTGAGCTGTATGGTGCTTTGAATCGAGCTGTGTCGCCAGGTTGGAAGTTAACATTGCCATTAGCATTCTCAAGGACACGACATGGGATACCATTATCTGTCCAATCGAATGGCAATTTGGCCAATTCATCAACCCGAACTTGCCAGATTTTATTAATCTGCTGAACATCTTGAATCGTAAACCAGCCATCTAGCACGTACTTATCTTTTCCATCTTTAAACTTCTGGATTGAAGTCTTAGAAGTTGATGTTGTTTGTGCTGGTTGAGCAGTTGGAGTGCTTGCACCTTGTCCTCCATTATAGTGGTAAAAATGATACTCAGGCTTACCATCAAGAGCCCAGTAGTAATCGTGCCCCAATTCGACCACAGCGCCATTCTTAGCGCCTAATGTGTAGTAGCAGGCACTAATCTGGTTGTCTGCTGAGGTAAAGATACCAGTGTGAGAGTTGCCTCCCGCACCCGAACCATAGTTAGCACCCCAGATATAGATGTCCCCTGCTTGCACGTGGTCGCCATCAACTTCGACAAAGCCTGCGTTGGCCAAGTCGGTTGGCAATGTACCTGTGTAGTGCGAGCGAGACAAGTATGAATCATCAATCGCACCAGCTACATTTAATAGATGATAAACGAATCCAGAACAATCGAAATAGGTTGTCCCGTCTGCTTGCTTGCCATCTCGCTTATCCCAGTCCATTGAGTAGGTCGCCCGTCCAATGTAACTGCGTGCCTCAGCTAGTGCTGTATTTTCGTTATATGCCATTATTTTCCTCCATTAAAAAAAGCACTCAAATGAGTGCTTGTTACTTGCCCAAGGCGTTCAACTTAGCAACCGCCTGTTCGACCACGGCCGAAACCTGCTCGGCTGAGAAATTCTTAGACATCTTGTTAGCCTGGATACGCTGTGCAACCAAAGCCATTGCCTGTTGCTTCTTATCAGGTCCAGTCGCTTGACTTGCCTCGGCCATTGAGACCGCTTGGTCAGCCCATGTCAGCAACATTTGCAAGTTGCCGTTCTTGGTCTTAGTCTTAAGCAATGTCACAGCGCTATGAGCCAAGTAACCCAAGAATGGCGTGAGAATCGTTGCGAGTGCTGTTAGCAAATTTGTGTCCATAATTTCCTCCAAATAAAAAAGCCAACATCAGTCGGCTGTGTGTGTGATTTCTTGTAGAACTGCAATTTGAGTATCATGCTTAGATACTCGTGTCTCTAATGTTTCGACATCTACTCGAATTCCCTTGATAGTTTCATCTAGGCTATCGATACTCTTTGTCAGCCGTTCGTTGTGGTAATTAGTGCTATCAACCAGCTTTTCAAGCTCTCGCTTTAAGCTAGAAGATAGATTGCGTTTAATTGCCTGGTAACAGCTATAACACGTACCACCGACAATTATTGATGTCTGGATAATTCCTGTCCAGTCGCCTGCACTTAGTCCGAACATTGCGCCTCCTTTATAACTTAATTATATTCATGCATATATGTTCTTTAGTATGAGTAAATAACACCAGTGATTTGCTGATATTGGTCCGCTGTGATAATCTCTCCGACTACCCAATTCTTAAGGCTATCGTTGTTCTCAATGCCCATTTCATACCAATTTTTTAAAATGTCGAACATCACTTAGCCTCCTTTTCAAGAGCCGATACTCGTTGTGACAATGCAATGTTTTGTTTCAACAGCTGATTAGCAATCGTGTTTAGTTGCTGTTGATTGGAATCAACAACCGTTGACTGATTAGCCTTTTGTTCTTTTAAAAATTCATCATAGGTTTTACCAGTCCAAGAATTCGTGTTTGGACTCCATATGGGGTCAATTAATCCTGATGGCTCAACATCTGTTGAGTTCTCAACCTTCTCATGAACGGCCCCAGGAATGAAAGCATAGGTCTGTGGGTCGTATTTGAAGTACCACTTACTATAATCAACTGTTTGATGCTCTGTTGTTGCCGTTGGTTGAGCTTCCTGTGTTGCCGTTTGTGATTCATCTGCCATTTTTTACCTCCTTTACCATGGAAAACTATCATTCGTTGCAAAAAGTACTGTTCCAAGAGCATCAGATGGGCTTATACCAGCATCTCGATTACTTGAACGATTGTAAAAGCTACCATCCGTTCCGACAATAATATCCAAGATGTCATAATCAATTCTCAGCCAAAGCGTTGAATTGCGGATTGGCCTAAACCCGTTTGGCAATGTTGGCCCAACGCCATTCCAAGATGGCCAATGAGCCAAATGGCCATTCAAAGTAACAATTACTAAGTTATTAACCCGATTAGCCTCATAAGTAATGTTATATTGTGGCAAGCTCCCAGAAGTCGTATAGATATTTTGGCCACCCGTCGTCTTTAATTGGCCAAAAATAGTAACATCCTGATGAGCGAAAAGCGGGCCATTCACATCAAGTTTATTTGTTACCGTGTCTCCGCCTAGATTTGTAGATCCTTTTACAGTTAAACTGCCCCAATTTAAAGTGTTATACAAATCAACAGAGCCATTTAGCCAAGCATGGCCTTGAACAACAAAATTTTTATTTGCAGTAGTAGTACTGTTAATTTCCAGGGGGCCGTTAACCTGTAAATCACTTGTATAAGTCTTACCTGCTAATACTGCCTGCCCTGTCATTTCCATTCGATTAATAGTGGCGTCTTGGTCAACGTATAACATCTTTTTTGCTGTTAGATAATCAGTGACTTCTAGCCCTTTAATCAACTGTGCAAAACTAGGTGGAAGAGAATTTGCAATATCTGCTGTTCCAGCCGTGTCGGCCTTAGCATGGATAACACCGGTATTCAACAACTGATTGATGTTGCTAGCTTTAGCGTTTGCATCGTTGTACTTATTTGTAATGTCAGTGTTGTAATTCTGGGCCATAGCGACCAAATTGTCTGAGGCCTGCTTAACTAGTCCAGTAGCATTGTCTGTTTTCACTTGAACATCCGCCAATTGATCAGATAACTCTTTGCGAACAACGGCCACGATCCCATCAACAACAGTGATATAGTCGCCTGCTTGTTCAGCATTTAAATCTACTGCTTCAAGCACCGACACTTTAAATGAAGCTGTTGAACCAGTTGAATCGCCTGTCGTGATTTCAAAATATGAGTTCTTGAAATTACCCATATCTTGTCCCCACTGCTTAGGTGGTCGATAATCAATCACACCATTAAGTGCATCAACTTTTGTGATGTTAGAGTCGATAATTTTATGGTCCGCTGATGTCGTTCCTAAATAAACAACGTCAGCATTCGTCAAATCAGTTGGCTCGCCATTACTAGTGATTGTTACTCGTAACGTCTGATAATTCCCGTCTCCTTGTCGTAACAAGATTTTAGGATTTTGAATGTCAGACTTTGATGTGTCTAAATTTAAGTTAATCGTTTTGCTCACTATATCCTCCTTCCTCTAAGGCCTCTAGCAAGTTGTCATAGGCATTCGCCTCTGTTCCTGCTAGTGCCTTATCGTAATTATCAAGAGCATGATATAGGCCACTAAATTGGCCTTCAACACGCTCACTAAAGATAGACTTTTCAACTTTCACATCAGCCAACTCTTTTTGAACTGTTAACTGTGCTTCATTATTTGGAAAGCCTACAACGTTGCCCTTCTCATCAATGGTTGCTCCATTATCAGCAATGATTTTCTTCTCATCTTTGGCCAATTCAACCATGACTTCTCCAATCGAACCCAATAACTTGGTCCGATGTCGTGACACTCGGCCAGACAATTCAGCCCGATCTAAGAAATTAGCAATATCATTCAATTTTGAGTTTTCAATTTTGATCATAAGCACCTATATAATTACATAATCGCTAACAGAGCCATCATTACTTATTTCAGTCGGTATTTTAATCTGCTTACCTTCTGATTTATAAACACCAATGGCAAATAAAAATGATGAAACATCATTATCTCCAAAGTACATTCCACTGTGAAAATAAGCGTTCGCATTAAAAGTAGTCACATCTTGAAAAAAGAACCCAGGATCTTGATTCGATAATCCTTGCCGATACCAACCGAATTTAACTGGATAATTTCCATTTGGGTCATCTTTATTTTTAGCAGCTAGGCCAAAATAATCTGCATCTGAATTAAGGTTAATTGTCAGCCCTAATTTATTGGAATCAGAAACCAAATTGTTTCGACCGATAAAGCCAAGACTACGATTGTTCCAATTGAACCCCATACCGTAATTATCAAAAACAGTCTTTAAATTAGTAGAACTAATTTGCATACCGTCATTGTTAATTGAAACTGACTGATAATTACCATTCCAATTCGACTGGATAAACTGTGATACGTTGCCGATAAGGCTGTTAACATTCAAATTGATAACGTTAATCTGGCTGGCATCAATTTGGCCACCTTTAATGAAATTAGCCGACAAATGGCCAGTGCTAATATTATTGGCATCAAGATTCAGCACGTTGACACGGTCGGCATCAATAATTCCCTGTTGCAACCGATTAGCATCAGTAATGCCATTGAACTTAACCCAAGTTGAACCAGAATATGAATACATAGCCACGCCATTCTTCTCGTTGACATCATCCTTATACCAGGTATCGCCCTGTTGCGGGTTAGTAGGCGTGTCGGGCCCACGATAGACCGTATGGTCGCCATTTAATTCAGCGCTATTCTTCTTCCATTGTGAATCAGTTTGAGCACTTAAAACCCAAGCGTTGCCATCATAGTAGTACAGCTCAGTATCGCCATTAGGAAGTGACTTGTACCAAACATTACCCTGTCTGGGGTTGTTAGGCGCTACTGGGCTGTAAGTGGTGTCATTGTGTCCACCGTGGGTAAACGTCCAGGCAAGGCCATTTGAGACCGCTGAGGCGTTACTTGAAATAGAAGAGATGGTACTAGTGAGGCTGTTTGAGCTCAAATCATCTCCGAGTTTCAAGCTCGAATTTTCCGGCCGAACCAGATCTACTGACACTTCAAATACCCGTGTCTTATACGACAAGTTGCGGTCATTGTGCATAATCAAGACTGTATCGCCTAATCCAAGTCCACCAGTCTCAGCTACTGTGGCTGAATACTGCACAGATGGATGGTTGCTGGCCATCAATTCACGATAAGCTGTGTTAATCAGCTCATTTGTGTCATCAATGTTGTCATAGGTCTTAATCAAGAGGCGTTCGTTGCCATCAATGTGGCCATATTCTTCTGTTGCGACAGGGTCAACCAGAATCACATCACCACTAGGCTTATCCAATGGATCTCCCTTGGCCTTCGACCAAACAATATCTTGGATGTTGATACGTCGACCATAACCATCAGGACTATCGCCTTGTCCCTCGCTGACCTGTTCGCCCTTTCCTCGTGGCAAAATTGCTGTGTAAACACTTGAATTGTCGCCCGTGCGGTCAACGTTTAACAGGTTATCGCCATGAACAAATACTTTGGAAGTATCCTTTCCCTGCTGATACAGGTAGTCCATATAGCGACCAGTAATCTTGTTTCCAGTAATCGACGCATAAAAAACAACCTCTCCGCCTAGGCCTTGTGTGACCGTGTTAATGGCTTCGAGATTGCTGATGTAGTAGAAATTAGTCTGGAGATTGCCTGGAACGTTGACTTGTCCTAATTGCCATGGTGAACCGCTGAGCGCAACGCTCATCAAGTCATTAGCACTTGCTCCGTTAGGAAAGCGCCTATCTTTGATATAAGTGTACGTACCTAATTCTTGGTAAGCCAATTCATAGAAAGAATAGTCAACACTGTTCTCGTTGTCCTTAATAGTCATTAATCGCAATAACAAGAACTGGCCATCTTTCAGTGGATGTTCTAACCCCAGATAGCGTACCTTTTTATCAAGTGACTTTTCGGGTGGCAAGGAGATGTTCAACTTAGCAGCCTGATTGATTTTTAAGTCCAGAGTACCTTCTGTTAAATCAGACTTTTCAATCATTTGAACGACTTCTTGCCGTTTATCAAAGAGATAGATCATAACAGTTTGACACGGTATTTAACCGTGATTTCCGTTGCCTGCGAGCAACGTACTTGTACTCCTTTCACAATTTTGGCTTCAAAGATATTGGTCTTGGTAATATCAATCGTGTTCAGAACACTATTACCATTGCTAGTCAGCGTTCGATTATTGATGTCTAAAACCAATGTTGAACCAACTTGGAATGAACCATTCAGGGTCATGTTCCAATCGTTGCCAATAGTCATCACAACCTGATTAGTCGTTGAACCAATCTGAGCCGTGATAGTGTCCACGTTTTGGTCATACAACAACTGTGGGTCATTGATATACACAACGTTTGAACCGCTCACAACTTTTGTTTGTCCATGGCGGTATGGATCACTGCACGTAATCTCAATCGTTCCTTGAACAGACAATGAACCTGGGTCGGCGTTCTCTAACTTTGTTACTGTGCCAATTCTTGAAAATTCTGGCTCGTCAGCAAAATAAAATTCTTTCTCTTCTCCTTGCAAAAGATACTTCAAGCGAGTAAACGCTCGGTTAAAGTCCTCTGTGTCGTTAGCGAGCAAGAAATATTTCACTGTAATAGTGTTCTTATCGAGCTTTGAACTCAAAAAGTAGTCGCCATCGCTTCGACTATCAACCGTGTTCAATTTCCGAGTGTAACCGTCACGACCATCAACGTTGACCGTCAAGAATTCAGGTATTTCACTCTCGATGTTGACCCCATTGAATGTCAAAGACTCAATCGACTTTTCCAAGGGCGCTGAGGTCGTTTTATTTAGATCTTTGAAATCGTAATTCATAGTCCCTCCTAAAAGACGTTCAAAGCGTTGTTCTTCTGCAAGTCGTATGCCTTACCCTGTTCGTTGCTAATATCGTCAACAAACGTTGAGTAAGTGTTCTGCCCCATGCCGATGTTGATGTTTGCTGGTTGCTTCTGGTTATCCAATGACATGGATACCGTTCCATCAGAATTCAAATCAAACCCTGATGTGATTGGAGTCATTTCGTATGCTAGGTTAGCTGTGCCAAATGAATCACTAATCTTAGAGGCCATGCCAGCAACGTTGCTTTGCACGTCCTTGAATCCGCTGTTCAGTCCACCATTCAAACCTGACATGATGGCGTTACCTGCAGGAACAAGCAAGCGAGCATCATAGCTGATTGGGCCCTTGTGGTCCTTAATCCAGTTGGCAATTCCTCCGACAAATTTCTTGCCAGCCTCCCAAGCTGATGTAAGACCTTTGACAAAACCATCAATAATCGCCTTACCTGCTCCGAACAAGTCAATGTGCATCGCATTCTTAATGATGTTCTTAATGCCATTCCAGACACTACTGGTAATGCTTGTCAGGTAATTCCAGACATCACTCATGACACTAGCAATTCCATGAACAACTGAACCAATAACAGAAGCAATTGTGTGAATAACTGTTCCGATAATGGATGAAATACCATTCCAGATAGAACTTGCGACACCCTTAATGGCATCCCATGCACCCGACCAGTCGCCATGAATAACAGCCATAATAGCCTTGATAATGCCAGCAACAATGTTAATTTCGGTACTAATAATTGTCACAATGATGTTCCAGACACCACCGATAATTGCTGAAATAACATTCCAAACCGTCTGGATAACGTCCTTAACAACATTGAACACGCCAACAACGACATCTTTAACGATATTGATGTACATAGTAACCGCAGCAACAATCACGTTCCATACACCAGTGATAATAATGACAATTGCGTGCCAAATACCACTAATATACGGTCCAAGGAATGCAAAGGCTACCTTGATAGCACCAACAATAGCAGTAATCGTACCAATCAATGGTGCAAGCGCAATGCCAACAATAACTACGATAGCCTGGAATAGCATTCCAAAGAATTCTGACAATGGTTCCCAAGCATTTTTAAGCGCTTCGATAATTGTCTTCAAACTTTCAACAAAGCCGTTCCAAATACCAGTTAAGAAAGCTCCGATTGGTTGCCAAATGGCCTTCACAACGTCAACAACGGTTGTAAAGGCATCCGATATAGACGACCAAACTATTTTGGCTACACCGACTAGTCCATTCCATGCCTGACCTAGCCAATCGACAAAGCCCTTCCAGATGTCTTTTCCTAGTTTTGTTTTGGTAAAGAACAAAGCCAGTGCTGCAACAACAGCTACAATTGCAACAACTATCCACGTTAATGGATTAGCAAGAAGTGAACTGTTCAATGCCCAATTAGCTACAGCCGCTAACTTACTTTCTTTAGCCATCATAGACAATGCAGACTTTGCTGATTCACTTCCCTTTGAAGCGGCACTAGCAGCTCTGGCAGTATTCATTAAATTGCTTGAAAAACTACCAATTTTACTAGTTACTGTACTTGCTGCATTCGTAATATGGTTCATGTTGTTCAAGAATTGTCCAGTTGCTGTAACTCCTGGACCAACA
This sequence comes from Fructobacillus evanidus, assembly GCF_963580165.1. Taxonomy (NCBI): domain Bacteria; kingdom Bacillati; phylum Bacillota; class Bacilli; order Lactobacillales; family Lactobacillaceae; genus Fructobacillus; species Fructobacillus evanidus. The sequence goes on along the minus strand of NZ_CAUZLM010000001.1, from coordinate 160,067 downwards.
ACTGGTGCAAGCCCAACGAACGAACGGCTGACTTTGGCCAACCAGTCGTTGCTAGTCGTTCCCCAACGTACAATTTGGTTGGTGGAGTCAATCAGACTGCCAGTTACCCCACTTTGAGAGCTTGCTGCAGCGTTTTGATAAGAACCCCAGTTATCATTCAACCGCTTCAACTTTGAACCAATATTCTGTTGCATTTCAGCTGACTGGTCTTCCAGTGACTTAGTGGCGGTTGCACCATCCTTGGAAGTCTTTTGAATCTGGTCACTAAAAGCCTGCCATGAAGTCGTGGTGTTACCTGACTTATCCTTAATCGAGTCAAGCAAAGGCAAGATAGCACCCATTCCAGCCGTTCCGAACATCTTCTTCAAAGCCTCGGCCTTTTGAGATGACGACATGCCATCCATGTTGGTTGAAATCTCTTGCAAGATAGATGGTAATGACTTCATGTTCCCTTGCGCATCCGTGAATGAGATACCCAACTGATCCATGGTTGCCTTAGCCTGCTTGCTTGGGGCTTGCATTTGAATCAAGGCATGGTTCAAATCTTGTGAAGCTTGGGCAGAACTAAATCCCTTGTTGGTCAACAGACCAATCGCTGTCGAAGCATCCTGCATAGAGACACCAGCGTTCTTAGCTGTACCACCAATCGTTGCTAATGCTTGCTGCATAGAATCAATCGAAGCGTTTGAAAGGTTGGCTGTCTGAGTCAGAATGGAAGCCGCCTGTGCAGGGCTTTCAAACGAATCACCCCAAACGTTCATTGCTTGTTGAACAACACCAGCGGTCGTCTGCAAATCAGCACCAGAAGCAGTAGCCGCTTCAGCAATCGCAGGGAACTCTTTCTTAATCGTACTTAAGTTAGCACCATCTCGTGCCATGGACAGCATAGCGTTAGCCGCTTCTTGCGAACTGACAGGCAACTTGTTCCCCATCTCTTCGGCAACCTTTGTCAGGCCACCAATGTCTTTAGACGTTCCACCAGCAACAACGGCAGCTTGGTTCATGGTCTGCGAGAACGTCCCGTAAGACTTCAGCGCAGATACACCCAGAGCAGTCGTTGCAGCGCCAGTAATTGTCATGGCCTTACCAACTGATTTCATTGAATTAGAGGCGTTGCTCGATGATTGGTTAGCTTTGGTCTCAAACTGGCTCATACCGCTCATAGCAGTCGCAATTCCTGCCATGAAACTACTCATATTCGCTTCAAAAACGGCACTAACGCCATATGTTTCAGCCATTTACCCTCCTTTCCAACTTGTCCAGCAAGTCGAGATTGTATTCTTTTTCAACATTTTTAACGGACATACGAACACCAGGGTTAGTTCGCTCTTTGACCTCGTTAAAGGCCTTCTTGTACGAGTTCTCAAAGAACTTATCGAACGTATTGTACTTGAGCTTGTCGCCCTTGCCGTTCGTTTGCTGTACAGCCATGTAGGCCCATGCCATCTCATGTGTCGTGTGTTTGCGGTCCAACTCTCGGAGTTCGGCCGCTTCCATCTGCAATTCATACTCAAATGGAGTCATCTGCTCAATAGTTTCAACATCCGACACATTAAAATAGCGCAGTCCATTTACCAAAATTTCATGGTATTGAGCTGCGCTATTGAGGTTTTTTAGTTGTTCGCTTCCGCTTGAGCCTTTGCCTTTGCTGCTGCCATTTGAGCGGTCAAAACGGCTACCTTTTGGCTCGTAAATTTTCCCTTTTCGAGCTGATCCATCACATCAGATGTGACCTTTTCGTAATCGGCTTCTTCATCAAAGAACTTGTCGAGCTTTGAAGTAGTCAACTTACCACCCGCTGCATGGTTGGAAGCCAACAGAATCTCTGCCACAGCCAACGGGTTTTGGTCTTGGATAAAGGAAGCCAAGTAGTATTGCAAACCAACCCCGAACTTCAAGCCGTTGTTTTGGCCTTCCTTAGCCTTATCCAACTCACGAATAAACTTCATTCCGAAGCTAAATTCTTGTTCTTGACCATCAATTTCAAACTTCAACATGTAAATAATCTCCTTAAATTTAGTGGGCCTCACACCCCATTCGAACGTTTAAGCCGTTGTCGCTAGCGCAATTACTTAGTAGGCGTTGGAGCAGTGTTAGTGCTTGTGGTTTCAGACGTTGAAACCTTACCAAGGTCTTTGAAATCGTAACCGTTGTCTTGTTGGTCAACTGACAAGGTAACATCTCCTAGTCGTGCGTAACCGTCTTGAATTGAGGCTTCAATCTTAACCGATACGGAGTTGTCTGAATCGCCTGTCTCTTCAAAAGAAGTCAAGTCAGCAATCATGTAACGGCCTGCATAAGTACCTGACTTAGTTCCTGGTGTGTCCGTGAAGACAATCCAGAAATCAAGCGGATAAGCGTTAACCTGTGCGCTTTCCAAATCACGCACGATTGCTTGGTTGGATGACAACAATTCCAAAGACAAAGTTCCTTCCAAAGCACCGCCCTTGGTTACCTTGCCATCCTTTGTATCTTCCGTCTTACTATCACGAGACAACTTGTATGAATAAGTCGTCTGATAAGCGACACGAGTCCCTTCTTGTGTTGCTTGATTGGAACGCAAACGGGCAAAGACGATTGCCTTACCACCCGATTGCTTAACTAATTGGTCAGCCATTTGCTACCTCCTAAATTCGAAATGTGACATCTAATGTTCCATGGACCAACCGAATATTGTCTTCTTGCTCGAATGAACGACTGTTAATCGTGTATCGAGGGTCGAATTCAACTAAGTAGTTGTCCGTCTTTTTGAGCTTCATCACGTAGTCATATAAATCAGCCATGACCTTTTCTAACTGATCCATGTCATACTGGTCTTCTGCCTTGTTGTAGGCATGAATTGTGACCGAAGCACGAGACACAAGAACACCCTTTGTCTGCGTGTTCTGTTGCAGGCTATAATCGCCCATGAACACCAAAGGGCTCTCAAATGTCTCGCTTTTCAAATCGGGAACTGTACTAAAAAAGCGGTCTCCATATTTGTCATAAAGATAACCGCCAATCGTCTTATACAATTGATAATCTGGCTTCTCACTAGCCATTCATGAGCACCGCCTTTAACTTAGATTTGTATACCTCTTTATGGGCATTGAAAGCCTGATACATAAAGAGCTTTGGTTTGATGAACCGAGTCCCGTTTTCCTGTGCATAACCGTAGTTGAAGTCCTTGTTATACGCATTGGCATAAACAGTCCCGATAATCCAAAGTGGAGACTCTTGAATTTCAGTCTTATTGCTACGCCTTAAGAAACCAGTCTTCACAGGTTCAAGGCGCATGGCCTGTTGCTGTGTACTAGCAGTCGTTTCCATGATTAGGGCCTTAACTTTAGCAGGCACTGTCATCGTCTTAAGCTGCATAGCACGCCTGAACTCATCAGCCCCCTTTACTGTCATCTCAAGCCTCCTTTACCAATATTGACTGACGATAATTAACCGTCTGTCGTTCTTGCACCACGTATTTCTTGCCACCAATCAGGCAATAATCAAAATCATCTAGTGGTATGCTTGTACGCAGCTCTTTTTGACCATAGGTCGCTGTGCCATACTTTCGAAAAGCAGTCGCAGCGCTCAAATTGGTCACGTTTACTGTGTACTTGCCAACTAACACATCTTGGTGCTTGGTTGGGTTACGTGGGTCTTGATTTCCCTTCACTTTCTTATAAGTCTGAACCTCGAAAATCATAGGAATGTTACCCGTCCTGTCCGAGGACTAGACGTATCGCCATACCTATATTCGTCAATTTCTTTCTTAAACTTAGCAAAATCGTCATCTTGGAATACAAGGGTCAAACCATCTTGGTTCGATTGCTTCAACCCCTCATTTCCTAGACGAGAGAAACGAGCGCCCACCACTTCGTCAACAATGTAGCTGAACTTTGGTGGAATGGCGCTTCCATTTGACAGGCCTAACAAGACTGACAGGCGTGATTTAACGCCCTTCTCAATCAAGATAAGTTTGGTATTAATATCTGCTCCAGGGTCAAGCAAGATAGCATAATCAGTTGCTGAACTCATCACTTACACCCCCCTTAGTCAATTACTTAGATGGCGTTGCGCTATCAGTAGTTGAAGTTCCTGCAGTCGCTGTCTTAATTGAAACAGACACACCGTCCTTCTTACGGTCCTTGACAAAGATGTCGTGGTACAAACGGTTTTGGTACAAGTATCCATCGCCCTTTGTGTGTTCGCCTGGATTGAACAAGTAAACTGATTGAGTCTTCAATGCAGGAATCGTTACTGACTTAGCAACGAACAAGAAATTGATAGCCTGTGAATCAGCCTGTGGCTTAAATCCATCAGAGAAATCAAACTTAGTGTTCAACAATGTTGGATCAAGAACTTCAATCAATTGCACACCATCCAATGATGTGACACGAGATTCCAAAGCAGTTTGGCCAACGTTTTGGTTCGTGATAGAACGAGTAAATTCCTTTGAACGTTCCAAGTAGTCCATGGTTTCAGTTGAAACGAAACCAATGATGTCCGTTACACCGTACTTACGTACTGGTAACAAAGCGGCTTTCAAACGTGTGTAAACGTTCGTTTCATCCAACTTTTCAGTAGTTGATGTCTTTGCCAAACCAGCCAAAGTTGAGAAACGATAAGCATCAATTTCAGGTTGAGCTTGTTCTTCAATAAAGACCTTAGTGATGTTTCCGACTGCCAAATCTTGGTTGGTTTCGTCAACATCTTCCTTATCGACAAAGAATTCAATGTCACGGTCTTGACCCATGGTATAGACCTTCTTGTCATTCGTGACAGAACCTGAGTTATAGCCAGTACCTCGAGTGTGTGGCTTAAAGCCTGATGTTGAGATGGTCGTCAATGTAAATGACTTGCCACCGTTCACGAATTGCAAGGCCTGGTTGCCCAAAACAGAAGTAATCAACCCTTGGTTAATCTTCTGATCAAAAACGCCACCATCCTTAGTTACGTAGTTATATGCCATTAGTTATTTCCTCCTCATAGCCCTAGTGACTTTGCTAAATCACTCTTTGTATCAATATTTTCTGCTGAACCCTTTGGCTTACCGCCACCACTCAGCTTGCTGTCAACTTCCTTGTTGACTCGTTCTGAAATCAATTGAGAAATTGAATCAGCAGTCTGAGCAATCAAATCAGCCTCTCCCAATGCAACTAACGGTTCGGCCAACTCAGATGGCAAGTCCTTTTCTGCCAAAACGTCACGCACATTAGCTGTCAATTCCCGCTTGTTAAGTTCTGCTTCACGAGCAGCTAACTTATCAGCACGTTCCTTAGCCGCTGCTTCTGCTTTTTCTTGAGCAGACATCTTGGCCAGCTTTGCGCCTTCGGTCTTGGCTTCTGACAACTTGTCATCAAGTTGTTCATCCCAACCCTTCTTGGCCTTGGCCACACGCCGTTCAGCTTCACGCTCGATTTCCTTGTCGAGTTCATCTTGCGTGTAAGTCTTAGGTGTTTCCTCAGCCTCGGTTTGTTCAGTTACATCAGTTTCTGGTGCTTTTGGTTCTTCTGCCATTGCAATTCTCCTTTTACACAACAAAAGGCACACTGTCCGCCAATTACTGGTACACAGTCCACCTTTTCGTTCCGTTATTTGATTTCTGGTGCTTTTAACGACATCCCAGGTCGATTTATGTACAAAAAAGCACTCACAATTAAGTGAATGCTTCAATCATCATCTTCGTCATCAGAAGAGCTATCATCATTGCTGTTTTGCTTGTAAAATCCAGTAACCGAACAACGGCAATTAGGATGTTTTGGAATTGTGTAACGACCCTCGCCAAAATCAACGGCCTTGAACACTTTTCCATCCATTTCCATGCAGTAACGACATGCACCACCACCAGTTACCCATTCCATGTACTCAAAACCAGCGTTCTTGATGTTCTTTGCCTGCTGTAAGGCCGAAACTCTTGCTGATTCTGTACGTAATATACGTTCTGCTTGGTACTTTTGCACACCAAACTTTTCTTTGAGCTGCTTGGTGTACGTCACTGGGTTTTGCCCCTGTAATAACGACTGGCGCATGATGTTCGATAGATCAGAACGAAGAGCACTTTGATTCTTCCAAATCGAGTTAGACCAGTTAACACCATCAAAGTTTGTGTTGACTAATGTGCGGTCAATTGGTTTTGACTTCACGTCATAGGTTTTAAAGCCGAATTGAGCCGTTTTATTGGCTTCGTTGTTAAGATTATTCGAAATCTTCTTAATCGCTTTGTAGGCCACCACAGTCGTGAATAGAATCACTGCATATTCAATCATCTGGTCAACGTTGCTAACTTTGACAGGCTTTTGACCATTCTGCTTGGCATAGCTATCCAGATAGTTCACAAGGTCTTGATTTGGAACGCCTGAATAATCGCCTTGGTCGAAATCTGGATACTCCGCCAAGAAATCTGACCACCAGTCCATATAGTCCGAGCTCGTGTCATCAACAATATCTTGTAGTGCTTGAGCATTTCGACTATCGTTCAGTGCTTGCTGATTAGCGAATTGTTTAACCTTGTCCCGATTGCTCGTCATCAGTCTCATCTCCAATGCTGTTAATCAGTGCGTCACGTTCCTGGATGTGCATAACTTCCTTTTGCATAGCCTGATTATTGCTATCCTGCTCTTCACGCAAGCTATTCATCTCATCAGTCGAGATACCTGGTGCAAAGCGGTCAAGATAAGCTCGTGGGAATGTTGCGCCTGCCTGTTGCAACGTCTGAATGGTGTTGACATCATCAGTTGGTAGGTTGTCTGTGAACATGAAGTTGATGTTGTTGTAATCAATGTCCCATTTTCCCTTCACGGCCAACTCCAGTTCTTGAATGATTCGATAAATGGATGTGAGCCCTTTCTCGAACATTCTTCGCTTGGTCTTAGCTAATTGAATAACACCCAATTGCTTGTACTGCATGGCCACACCCGAAGAGTTGTTGGCAAAGTTATCATCAGACACATCAGGAGTACGACTAAATGAGTGGATGTTCTTATAGAGGCGTGTCTTGTAGGCCTCAACACCAACACTGTCGTACTCTTTATGAATGTAGCTAGCTGACACACTCGTCTGTTGACCAGTAGCACTAATTCCTGATTTCAAGAAGAGTGTTCGACTCTTGCGAATGTCTTGTAACAACTGGCGTTTCTCATCAACCAACTTTTGCAAGTATTCCTTGTCGTCTGGATCTACTGCTAATTCAGCACCCTCTAACAGGTCTTGAATATCGCCCTGGATAACCAGCATGGCATCATTGCTATCCTGCATGTAATTAGCTGTGTCGGACTGACTAGCATCATAGGCATCAATCAGACTAATCACACCATCATAGTCGCCTAAGCGCTGACTGTTGTTCCAGAACTCAACAACTGGCATTGAAATCAATTCTTGTGTCTGGCTGTTATCATAACCATTAGCAACACTACCGCCAACAATGTCAGTAGGTTGACTAACTGTGTACTGGTGTTCGGACCAAGTTTCAATAATGAACTGGCCATAGTCAGATGAATCGACACTCTGCAAATCATTCACTGGCGTGTAGCGCACAGCAACCAATGGCACTGGGTCAACCTCATTCGAATAGATGATAAACGTGTCCACTGGGCTTAATCGAGTGATACGTTCCATCTTGTCATCAGGGTCACGATAGATATTGGCGAATGCTCGGCCATACTTCGACATGTCATTAAATAAGTCGTAGTAAAGTGCATCAATATCGTTGTAGTCGTTTATGTTGTCTAGCAAATTGTGCTCATCATCAATGCCATTTCCATCACTATCAACAGTAATCGTGATTGGGTTACCAACACTGAACGCTGTATGGAAATCAGCAATCTCTTGGGCAAATGGATGCCCCAAGCGAACGTCAGCGCCATACTCATCAACTCTTCGACTATTCTTGTTATTAATCTTTGTGTTAATACCTTTGTAGTAGCTATCCAACATCAACAATCGTGGTCGCTGCTTGTTGTAGTGGTGTGCAATAAATTGGCCAATTCGTTCTGGTGTAAGTGCATTTTCATCTTCCTTGTACACCATCAGCGCGTTTCTAAGGCTGTTGTATGCCTCAGTGTTATAGTCTTGTGGCATATTCCCTCCTTACAGTCCAATGTCCTTGACTGCCTTTAATCGTTCTTGATAATTCATATATGAGCCTTCTTTATTCGTGAAGATAATTGGCTCAAGCGCATATCCCAATGCTTGAATGGCGTGGTCGTCTCCATCTTCAACGGCATTGGTCATCTTGCCAAACTTGTCCTTCTTGTAAGTGAACGTTTCCATTTCTTCTAGCAAGAAACTGACATTTGGATGGATATGATAGTGGTAGTTCTTCATGAACTCCATTCGCTGTTGGTTGGAGTCTTTACCTTTACCAACAGGAACAATTGTTCGAAGCCCTCGACTTTGCAATTCAGCAATCGTTCGAGGCTCTGCACTGTCGGCATACACCTTTCCTTTCATAGCACCGCTCTGTGCGAGTTTACGTGCCATTGGGTCATTTAGTAAGCCCTGTTCGTAAAAGCCGTCATAGACGTATATATCGTTTCCTTTAACGATAGCTTTAACAAAGGCAGTTGGGTCATGTGTGAAACCAAAATCAAGCCCCATGATTTGTCGACCTTGAATTTCTCGTGAGTCAAAGTTTTCAAGCTCGAACAGGTCTTCAAACACAAGTCCTTCTGCAATACCCCATTCGCCATCTACGGCCACTCTGGCACGGTTAGGATTGCGCTCCTTTAGCTCCATCATGTTGTCAATGAATTGTTGGTCCAAGTGGCTGTTATTCTTGTAGGTAGTCGTGAAATTCAACACGCCATTGCGCTTGGTCTCCTCATCAAAAAACTCTTCTTTGAGCCAATGTCGTTCAGACCAAGGGTTGAATGTCAGGATATGCTGATAATAGCCTCCATCAGGTAACTGTCCACGTAACGATTCAACAACCGTTTGGAAGTCCTCACGGCTTTTTAACTCGTAAGCTTCTTCCCACCACGCACGACACAAATAGCCGTTCTCAGCGCTAATAGACGTTATTTTCAACGGGTCATCCATGCCTCGAAAGTAAATCTTCTGGCCTGTTGATTTCATAGTGATTTCAAGTGGGCTAACTGTGAATTTAAAAAGGTCATACAGCCCTAATTGAGTGATGACCTTTTTCAATGTGTTATATGTCGACTCTTTATTGGTGTTCTGATACTGCCGAATAACCAGCCAGTTAACATATGGGAGTCGCAACATTTCATAGATAACGTTGTACGCTTGCGCCCATGATTTACCAGAACCACGAGCACCTTTGATAGCAATAAATGACTCATGACTGGCAAAAAGTTGATAGTAAGACTGATCCACAGATTGATGGAAATTAATATTAATTGTCGCCATCATCTTTCTCCTCGAAACTGTCCATATTGATATTAATTTTCTGCTCGCCATCGCCATCAGCAAAGACACCTTTGCCAAGTAACTTTTCTAGCAACCTATCACGAGCCTTATTGCGGTCATGCAACTCAACAATTGGGCCATCTTTACCAACAGTTATCTTCTTAATCGCCTTACTATCAACAGAATTACTGTCTTTCAAAGCTACCCATGACTTATGCCTGGTATATTGCTTACCGCTCTCTTCGTCAATTGCTTCAAATTCATTCGAACCCCATTCCGCAAAGTCACGTACATCAGCTTTCGCTTCAACAATCAAATCATCAACCAAATCAAAAACGCCCACACTTTGTTCAGCCATACGAGCTGTGTGCAGACGTTTAATTTCGGTTTGAATGTTAATATTTGTTAATAAATTGTGAGCAGCTACTTTGGCTGAATCATAGTCAACATTGTAAGCATTTATGTATGCCTGTGTTGCATTGGAAAGGCGCACATACTCCATAACAAAGTGCTTTTGACGGTCATTGAGTTCACTATCATCTAGTTCTTGAATAGCTGGATGCAACTCTTGATGCGTTGCAACGTTTTCATTTTTTGTTGCAACACTTTTTGATTTTGTTGCAACGTTTTTTGGTGGTGATTCGATTGACCAATATCTGGCTTTCCATGAACGAACTGTTGCTGCTGAAACCTCATACTTGTTTGCAATGTCTTTAGGCTTCATACCAGCTAAGTAATCTTGCTTAGCTTCATCACGTTTTGTCATGTCATCGCCACTCCTCCTTTCTTCTTGACATATGTACTAAAAAAAGACCCGTTAAGGTCTTTACTTTTTAATCCACTTATAAACAAAATAAAACCCGATAAAAATAGGAATTGATACGATGAAAATAGCCAATGAATATTGTGTAATAATCTCATTCAGCCACCTCATATGCTTGCCGTAATTGATCGCACCGAATCGAAATCCTGCCCGCATGTTAGCGTGTCGATATTCGTGCTTGTCTGGTTGCTCATCGTTTACAGTAGCAAATTGATTATTAACAGCGGTCGCCTGTTCCTTATGCCGTTTCATTCTTGTTTCTTTATCTTCATACACCATTAGAACGTCGCTCCGAACCAGGCAATCTTAATCGCTAGCGTGATAATTCCGATTGCGCCGATAAACAAACCGCCTGCTACCATGTACAGTATACCGACACACATCCATTCAAACGGGCGGCCTAAATGTTTCACAATCTTGTCTTTCATCTTGATTTTATAACTCCCTTCATATTAAAAAAATCGCCGTTATATTTAAATAACTGACGATTTTTACTATCTAGTTTATTTGAAAATGCTCAACTACGAATAACAAAATACTGTACAAGTTTCATCACACCAATAAATAGCAACATGAATCCCAAGAACTCCCATAAAAGCAATCCCCCGATAAACGGACTAATAATTAACACAACGCCTGCGATAATATTGATAATTGCCAAAAAGACAAATACTGCACGTCCATTTGAAATACCATTTAAAAATGTTAATTGAGAAATCCCCTCAGAAACCCATGCAATTCCAACTAAAATACCAACAACAATCAATAGTGATACCGTTGCATACTTAATATCAGCAAAAATAAAAATGCCTGCTAGCCAATAAACAATTGAAACCATAACATTAACAATGTGATTCATATCAATCTCATTTTTTCGATTAAAACTAGCAAGGAATCTAACAAATCCGGTCACTAACAGTGAAAATCCAATGATCATCGAAATAAAAGAAGCGCTTTTCTCAGGCCAAACAATAACAAACACACCAAACAACGCCGTTAATAGGCCGTTAATTCCTAATGAACGTCGCATTTTATTAATAAACTTATCCATACTTATTTCTCCTTTGTTTCTACAATATAACAAAATTATACAATATAGTTAACAAAAAAGTCTTTAATAAGTCAAAACAAAATATGAATTACTGCCATTTTAGTTAAATGATTTTCAGCAATGTGTTTCCGAAACTCAAAAAACAGCAGTACACTAATACCGCTACGAGCAAATCAGGAATCGCACCCGATCGAGTTTTCTAACCGTGATGATTCCCACAAAGAATAATCACGAGGCCTAGCCATTTGCTCCAAAAAGCAGTGGCATTAACAAAGAAAAAGTTATTGGAGAAATAATAAGTTGCCACTGCTAAAATCCCATTTATATGAAATTTTCTATACTACAATCTTACCGCCATTTTCTAACTAAAAAACGCAACATCTAGCTAATCCAGGTATTTCTTAGCAAGAATCTGTATTTAGCTTTATCCCTGTCATTCTGGCATTGTCGCTCTGATTTAAATACTAATCGAGCAACCTTTTTCCAAACATAATGCTTTCGTTCATCATAGTAGTAGTCCAGCATGTTCACTAATTCCAAATCATTATCAACAATGAAATCATGAACTGCGTTATATCTTGATTGAAGTAAATTTAATTCCTGGTCTTCGTACTCTTTGATCAAAACGCCTTCAACCTTTGATTTTTCGTTGTTGACGTTTTCAACTCGCCCTCCGCCAATGTTCTCATCAGCAGATTGAGCTGTTCTTAATTCAAATTTTCTAAGAGCGATTTTTTTCTCAATATCGCCTGAAAAGTATTCCGTGAATAACTTGTCGATTTTGTCCGCCAACTGAACATTCCCCTGTCTATATTATTTTTTGACCCTAATCTCTACCCTTGGGTTATCCTTATCAATATCAAACGTCTCATCAAACCCAGTTACGAATTTGTAACTATCATTTGGCAAGAACACATCACTGCGTACACTGGCCTTCTGCATGCCATCAAATATGAATTTCTTGGTAAATGACCAATTGTCTGGATCTATACGCTTATCTGGTAAATACCACTTAATTTCTAATTTACATGGCCAATCAAATCGCACACCATCAACCATGGCCTGTTGAACAGTCAGCATGCAATAGTTAGTCGCTCGCTTCTTCATCTTGGAAGCAATGTAACGATTCTGCCGCTCGGCCTGGATGTATTTGTTGAGCGTGAATGGTTTTAGAATCTCTAGATTAAATTCAATCATTTATTTCCCTGGAACAACTCCCCTAATTGCTTAATGGCCTTGTTAACTCGCTCAACTTCTTCTGGGTGCTTCTTCATCCATTTCGAATGACGATAGTTTCCAATCGCTTCGAAAATCAAACTGATAATCGTAGCAATAATCTTATAAGCAAAATAGACAACAACTAGTAATGAATACATAGCAACGCCCAACACTAGCACTAGTGCAATAACTGGTAGTAGCATCAATGAACCTCCAATGTTTTTTCCAAAAGATAGCTATATCCAGTTATGAAATTGATTCGTTCCTTGATTTCATATCCTCGTCTAAGTAGCTTGTTCAACTCAATAGTGTCTTCGTCTTTGAAAACAGATATAAATCTAATTTGTTTAACAAAATCTTTTGCTTTGTGTTCCAAATACAGACTACATATTTGTTCATCACTTAAATTTGATTCAATCCTGTATAGTCGTGCAATTAAATTTTCAATTCCGTTACATTTTTTGGCCTCTAGAATTTCTTCTTTTGAAATTTTTTTCATTGATTCTCCTCTTCGTAAATAAATTCAATCTCACATTTATCTAAATCATTACCAAAAATCTGATCGCCCTCTTTTGGATTCATTGCTTTCTCAACTAATTCATCAAACGCCTTTTCATCTTTGAAATCTGACCTATCAAGCGTATCGTTTTCAACCGAGATACCGCCTGTGAATGGGTCATATACCAGATAACCAATCCAAACTGCCTTTACTTTTTTCATCACTTCTTCTCTTTCTCAACGAACTGGTCATGAGCCGATTCACGAGTGCGTGGATTAGCAATGGCAACAATTTCTGGCCAATAAATATTAGTATTTACTGTTCCGCTTAATTCTTGCTGTAATTTATCAACCAAGAAACTGTTTAGCAGACCGTAGTTGTAATCTTGCCTCAACTTGTCAAAGCAATCAGTAATCGCTTTGTATTGTTCTTCTGTAAAAGTCTTTTGTGTCATAGCTTCCTCTTCTTTCTCATCCATCAAATCGTAAATAATGTTTGCTGCTTCGTCAGATAATGGCCCATTCAGTGAATGAATACCATATTTTTTATTTATAAAAACCATCTATACCAATTTCTCTTCCTTAACAATGTGCAAGTGGTAAATCTTGGCAATTCGTTCATCAACTGGCACGCCCTGCAAATGGTAGTGCTTCATAAATCGCTCAATTCCCCAATCTTTGGAATGTTGTTGCTGATGGTGTGTGTGACATAGTGCCATGCCTAGCCAGCCAAGATGGTTCATCTTCTGCCGGCTGTTGACAAACCCAATCGCCTTACAATGAGCAAACTCGATACCCTTGCTAGTACCGCATATAACGCACTTTTTATTAATTAGGCATGAATACTCGAACCGCCTGCCAAAGTCGCCCTCTAGCTCATTTATTGGCATTCTGGACAGTGCCACGTTGTGTGCCAGGCTAAAGTCCAATAACATGCTGATAAACTCGTTGGTATCTGTTCGATTGCCTAACCTAGTCGACAGGCTGATATAGTCCAAATCGTTATCCAGGCAATACTTAGCTTTGAAGTAGTTTTCGACTGCCTTGTTATCGCCCGCCCAGAAGCCACCAATGTCAGATTTGGCAATGTCGGCCATAATGGCGTAGGCGAACTTACGTTGCTGGGCTGTAATCGACCGATCATCACGCAACACCAGCCCTACTGAGTCCGTATAAAATTGGGTGTCAACCTCGTCAGCTAATTCAATTGTGACCACGTTGCCCCGTTTGCTGAGCAACTTGCCTGCAACTTCCATACGCCCTCTCTTAAGCCTCAGCTACTGCCTTAGTGCAGTATTTTTTAACGAAGTATTGCATGCCCTTGGCCGTCACTCGGACAGTCATAGAAACACTTGGACCGCCAGAACGGTCGTAGGTTGTTTCCACGCTCTTAAACAGCTTGCGAGTGTTGGCGTAACTTGTTGGGGCGTAACCGTTCTTTAACTTGCGCAAGTAGCCATCTCGCACCAATTCTTTGAATAACAGGTTCTGGCCTGTGTGATGACCGTTCTGGTCAAGGTGGTCGGCTAGTTGCTTCATGTAGAACACATCCTTTGACTCGGCTACCTTGTCATAAAAGTCAGCCTTGGGCTTCATTGCTTCGTTTTGGATTGCTAAGAACTTAATTTTTTGGTCACGCTCTCCAAGCAACTTGTTAGCAATAATCAAACCACGCTCAACAACCAAATTCGGGTCGTTCCACTGTTTTTCAACCTCAATGAAATACTTGCGAATCTGATGGCCTTCTTCACTGTTTGATTGCATGGCAATGTTCTTAGAAGCTTCGATTGACAATTCATAATCTTGAAGTGGCTTAATAGCCCCGTTATTTACAACTGCACCCGTATGTGCACTTGTAAAATCAACACCTTCAATCAAGTATTTGCTGTTAGTTTCAAACCAGCGGTTGAAGTTTCTTGTAAATCCTAATTGTTTAAACAATTCTCGAGCTGATACCGTTGGTTCTTTTGTCTGGTCTGTTCGATCAAAAATAATTAAGTTGTTCATCTTCGTCTCCTAACCCGTAGGACAACCTACGCCTTAAACCTTCTCCACCGTCACTTTATAAATCTTCCCGTTAATCTCAATGTGCTGTTTTTCTGGAACTTTTGTTTCGTTCGTCATAAAAGCACTTGTGACAACTTTATTGCCAATTCCTGATAACCATTCGTTTAAATCATTCATCTTCGTCTACCTCGTAAATTTGTAATCTGTTACCGAAATCCTTGCGCTTCTTATACGCTGGGCGAGTTAGGAACATCAGACTATCGAACCGCTTGCCCGTTGCTTCGGCTATCTCGTAAATCGTGCCCGACGTGATGAACTCGTCACCCTTGTACAGTGCCCAGATTCGGTCAGCTTTTCTTGTCTGCTCCGCCATCTAGTGATTCCTTTTCGTTTTTCAAAATATAATCAACTGACACGCCATACAGCTCGGACAGCATAACCAAATACACGTCTCTTACGCTCGTCACGCCCGTTTCCATGTTGGCTAGGCTAGTTGTGCTCAGCTTTAGCCCTTTGGCCTCTGAGTAGCGACTAACGCTGGCTAGTGAAAAGTTATTCGCCTGCCTGAGCTCTCTCAGTCGATTAATCATAGATGTGTATGCCTGCCGTTTAACATGGCCATCAAGTCCTCTGGACTATCTGCTGGCTGTTTAGTCTGTGGCTGTGATTGTTGTTCCTGCTGTTGCTGAATTTCGGCATTTGTGGCAATCTTTGGCTCTTGCTTGCCTTTGGTAGGTTTCTTTGGACGTTTGCCATCTCGATAACCAAACTCAATCGCCTTGTCCGAATACTGATCAAATTTCTTAACTAGCGTTGTACTAGAAAACTTAGCGATAATATCTTCTGACCAGCTATCCACGATGTAATTCATCACATCCTGAAATTCTTGGACTGAAATATTTTTAAAAACAAGTTGGCCAAAAATTCCTGAATTATTTAGCTGACGATTTGTTGCTGAGTTGAAAATTTCCAGCATATCCTTTGCAGGATTTATCGATTCCACTTCGCCATAATCTAATGGAGTAGTCTCTTGGTTAGTCTCTTGGTAGTCTAATGGTATTGGTCGGGTCAAATTGACCTGTTCTGATGGTGTCAAATTGACCTGTTCAGAGCGTTCCAAATTGACATCTTCCATTGGGTCAAATTGGCCTGTTCGATTGGACGTTTTGCTTTTATCGATTTGTTCAAATTGACCTAATGCGCTGTTAAGGCGCTCATAGTCGATTGTGTACCATTTTGTTTTGTCAAATTTCTGTTTGTTGTAATTTCCAGTGATCAAGAAATTTTCGTCTGTTAGAAATTTTAAAGTACGTTTTACAGTGCTTTCTGACATCCAAATGAACTGATTTTCCCAATCTCCAATTGTGTTAAATACCCATGTTTTTCCATCAAATTCTTTTCCTGAACGCTCCATCCAGTAATGTATTTGTTGAAGCACAATCGCCCTGTCTGAACTTCCTAATAATTTCGCCAAACTTGGTTGAAATTGCATTGGGCTTTCTTGAATTAATAATTTCGAACTTCCCATGTATCGCACCTACACCTATTAGAATGGAAGGTCATCATCTGAGATATCGATTTCAGAGCTGTTTGCTGCTACTTGCTTAGCAAATGGATTGAAACCAGTCTGCTCTGGTTGCTTACTTGCAAATGCGTTGCTTGATGGTGCTTGCACATTTGGGGCGCTATTCTTGGCCTCAAACATGTCACGAGTGACTCCATTTGGTTCACTTCCATTAGCGAGCTTTGGCTCACGTCGTTTAACGTTGAGGTTCAGCTTTCCGTTAAACTCGCTCCAATCAACTGTGACTGACAATTCCTTCCCAGCCATACCCCTTACAAATTTTTGAATACTGTCTACCTTAGTTCCTTCAGGAACACCAACAGCAACCAACATGGTGTTGAAATTTCGTTCTGAACGCTTTCGTGAATCTTCATCCTTTTCGTCCCAAACAATGTTGTCGTAACGGATTTGTCCGCCTGCGTAAGGACCATCTACAACTTCATAGTTCATAACGGCCATATCCTTACCAGTTGATGTCTTCTTTGCTTCTGAGTTGTCGAGGACTCGTACGTTGTACTTTCCAGCCTCTTCAACTTGTTGCCCTGATACGTTGTTGTTGTCTACTGTTACTCCAAATGCCATAGTCTTATGCTCGCTTTCCTAATTCGTTAGCAACGTCTGCTACTTGTTCTTCAAATGTCTTGTCGGCCTTTTTAGGCGCTTTCTGTGTCTTTTTAGTTGGCAACTCTTTCTGCTCAGCAGGTTCTACCAATTCGTTTGCCTTAATCAACGTACGGTCATCAATTCTATTTTTTGCGTGATTCCCATTTTCGGAATCTAGGTCAATATATCGTTCACCATCGTTCTTGTAGATACGACCAACAATGTCGAATGGTGCTGACAATGCATTGAACGTCTTAGCGTTCATATCTGGTTCAAACCGTCCCTTGCCATCTAGTCCACTTGAACCATTGTCAATCTGGTGGGCTGTAACTAATACAGTCTTTCGACTTCTACGCAACCGCATGCCAAGATTTCTGAACCATACTTGCAACTTCTGGTAGTTTTGGCGGCCGTCTTTCGACTTTCCATCAATGTTTTCTAACACCCAATTTTGTAGGGCCGTCACATTGTCTAAAACAATGACATCAATGTTTTCTCCGCCAATTACTTTTTCGATATAGTAATCAACCATTGCCTGAATTTGTTCAGCATCCGTGTCATCAAAAGCGAATACAAATGTATCTGTTGTATCTGCTAGTGCATTGTATGAACCATCAAATATGAAAGACACTTTATTGCCTTTAAATTCCTTAGACAGGCTCGTTTTACCTGTACCACCATCTCCATAGATGAAGTACATGTTTCCTGATGGCTTGATTTCGCCTTCTTTGAATGTAATCATGGCTCGTCTCCTTTCTTACTTTTTGAAATTAACTTTTTCAGTTTTTTTGATGACCGTAACTTCATCAAATTCTTCTTCGTTAAGAATCTTCTTAAGGTCTGTTACACCCTTGAATTGAAGTACCTCTAATCCATATGCTTTCAAATACTTGAGCATCAGTTCTGGGTCATTAACGACTACTCGTCGACCAACCTCGCTCATTTCAATGTCGTCAATTTGGCCACCATCAATCAGGTATTCTCGTGCGTACTTCTTGAACTTTTTGATGTTGCCTTCCATTTCTTGAATCTTGAAGTACACTTCACTTTTCTGACTCGGAGACAATGATTTGAAAAAGTCCTCATTTCCCAAATCAACTGCTGATGTGATTTCTCCGTATGAATCTACAATTGATACATCTCTCATAGTTGAACCCCCAATTCCTGCAAGTAAATTTCAAGTTCTTCAACTTCATCATTTAATTCAGATTGCTTGTCGTATAGTTTTTCCAATTGGTCTTGAACTCGTTCAATTTCATTAGAATTTCTGTCATTCATGTGATAATGGATAATGTCGTCTGCTACTCGATTACCTGTTGTCATGATTAGCCCTCCTTTTGTGCTATAATTAGGGCATAAATATTTTTGTAGGAAATTTTATTTATGCCTGAGCTCGCTTATTCAAGCGGGCTTTTTCTTTTGCTTTCTTTTTGTCATCTCGTCCGAGTGTGTAGCCAATTTCAAACGCTGATACTGCGATGACTGCCAACGTTACCAACGTGGCTACAATCGACCATAATTGATTAAATTCGCTCATTTTACGCCTCCTATGCGTATTTCCTTGCTCGTTTGAAGAAGTAGTTATACAGCTCATACCCCGAATAAACTGGGTGCGTTTTGCTCGGCCATATTGGTTTTGGAAATTTTGGATTATCTTTGAAGTATTTTTTGAAGGTAGCGTGCGCCTTGATTCCTAACTTCTCCATAACCTGCTTTTGTGTGTACTCTTCGTTAATGTCGAATTTTGTATAAGCCGTTCCGTTCAAGTCATCACCACCTTTCTGGTATCCTTTTATTACTGGCTCTGCAAAGCCTAGTAAATTGAAAGGAGAATTATTATGAGTAAGCCTTATATTTTGAGTTATGATTTAAATTCGCCAGGTCAAAAATACGATGATGTTAAAAAGGTAATCGACAGTTTTGGTGGTTCATATATAAAAATATTAGAATCAACATGGATGCTTAGAAATAATCTTTCGCCACAGGAAATGTCAGATAGATTAAGCAAAGCATGTGATAAAAATGATTCATATTTAATCATTGAAATTGCCAAAAACTATCAAGGCTATTTGACACATGAAAAATGGGAATTTATAAAAGAAAACATTCTTTATTAATAGGGGTTTTCCATTTTCTCTGCTGTAAGATCAGATATCCTAGAGTTGATTTCTTCGTAAGTCAGCTCTTTTTTAATTTGATGGAATCTATTTTCAACAACGCTTTGAACAACTTTCCAATCTGAATAACTGATACCTGACAATGCGTTTGAAATTTCGTTTGCCTTTTCCTTTTCCATGTTTCCTCCTTTTTTGATATTCTTAATTACGACATTCATTACAGTCAAAATGGAGACTACAATGCTTACAAAAAACGCCGAACTACTACTAAAAAAATTCATAAATAATGAGTTTGATTCTTTCGATTCATCAAATGTTCATATTTCAGAAGGTGAAATATTCAGGAAGTCACCACTCCAAAATGATGAAGATACTGAAATTTCATTATCAGAATTGTTAAACAACGGATATGTGAATCGATTAGCCAAAGCGATATACTACCCAACTACCTCTGGAAAAACTTATTTTGATTTAATGAAAATCACCAAAAAAGATGATTGAAAAAAAGGTTTTTTAATGCCCCTACTTTCAGGATTTACTAGTGGCGTGTTGGTTACATTATTAACAACTTGGCTATTAGGGCTACTAAAGTTCCGATAACAAATCCAACGCTTGCCGACAATGGAGCAACCCAATTAGGAAAGCTTACAAATTCTTCATCTTCTTTTTTCATGTTGTTAACCTTTCTTTTGGTATCCTTTAACTACTGGTAGTGACGTACCTAGTAAGTTGAAAGGAGAACAATATCATGTATTTTGTTATTAAAAAATCTGTTGATGGCCAATATTATTTCTTATTGAAATCTGACAATGGCCAAGTAGTAGCACAAAGCGAAACTTATCATTTGAAAAGTAGTGCCGAAACGACTATTCAAGCAATCAAAGAAAACGTTGACCCAGATACATTAGTTATCGACTCTGAAAAGCTGTAACTTTGTTTGCTAAATGGATAATCTTTGCAGATATGGTGAGTAGTGTGTCAGCACTACTCTTTTCATTTACATCAACACTCTCAAATAGATTTTTAATGTTATCTAATTCTTGAGATAGTTCTTGTTGAGGGCTTTCTAACTTCTTCCCGGTTCGTGACATTGAGATAATGTAGTCAACCTTATTGGTTGGCTTATTTTTTTCATCAAAAACTCGTTTGACTTTTACTTGGTCTAAATTCCAATCATCAAAATATCTACTAATTGACTCCAATGTGTTTTCTTTAAATTCTTTTTGGTCTTTCAAATCAAAACTCCTCAATCTCATTCATGATTTTTTTAAGCTTTGCTAGTGTTTTTCTATACTGGCGAAGCTTTTTTCGTTTTCGTCTGCTAAGCGTTAGTGTTGCAAAAATTTGATAGCCATCTTCATCTTGAACAACACGATCAACAACGAATTTATCTTTCATGCTTCCTCCTTTCTGTTTTGTAAAACAATTTTGTGTCACATTAGTGAACACTCTAGGCAAAAAAAATATCGTACATATCCTTTCCTAATCCGTTAGCAATTTTCTTAGCTGTTGGTGGGCTAGGAAATTTCTTTCCAGTTAGGTAGTTGCTCATCATTGACGGGTCTACTTTTACCTTTTTAGAAAAGGAAGCAAAATTTTCGCCAGACATTTTAATCATCTTTCGTGTACCTTCAATGTCCTTGAATTGAAGAGTTTCAGTCATTTCTTTCCTCCTTTCCTTAACTGATAAACTAATTGTAAAACATTTGTGTCACGTTGTCAAACACTTTTATTTACTTTTTGCTTTTATTTGTTTTTCTTTTGGTTATACTTGTGTTTATAAAGATGAAAGGTGCTTAGATATGGCAACGAAAGAAGACTTCGGAAAAACAATCAAGGATATTCGATTAGATAAACGTTTTAGCGTGAGACAAGCAGCGTTACAAGCAAATATGTCTCCGTCATACCTTTCACAATTAGAAAACGGTCACAAAAGTATTCCTAAAGTTGAAACACTATATCGGCTAGCAAAAGGTCTTAGAATAACGAATGATGAGATTCTTAAAATAGCAGGAATTGTAGATGATGTTTCAAAAGTAAACATATCTAAATCAACAAACGCTGTTGAAATCCCAATCTATGGACGTATTTCAGCAGGATATCCAGAAGGTGCTAAGGAGGATATTGAAGGTAACATAAAGGTTGATGATGACATTGTTGACCGTTATGGATCTAAGAATCTCCTTGCACTTCGTGTTGATGGCGAAAGCATGAACAAGGTTATTCCAAATGGCGCTGTTTCTATTTTGGCCAATGTTGATACATCATCAATTACTAATGGCGACATCTGTGGCGTTATCATTAATGGAGATTCTGCTACGTTGAAGCACGTTTATATTTACCCTGATAGAATAAGGTTTGAACCAGATAGTTGGTTAACTGAACAGTTTAAGCCGTTTGAATACAAGAAAGTAGATATTGATAATGGCGAGCCACCAGTTCAAATCATTGGGAAGCTAGTACAACAAACATCTAAATTTTAAGGAGAGAAAATATGGATAATCAAAATTTCCAGCCAGAAATGAAGCTATTAACTTGCCCCTTGTGTTTTGAAAAGTGTAATTTTTTTATGTCATATCCTATAAACAGTGTTAACGGACGTATGGCAAAAGTTATTCATCCTAAATGTATGGCTAAACTAGGAATTAAGAAACTAGACCTAAAAAAGCAAGGCCAAATTAAGCACGAACCATACGAATACTTACAAGAGCTGTATAACAATGGCGAGAAGTATGACTTTGAAAAAGCTAAAAACGACCGCCTAAAGTATCTACGTGATGATGTACCTGATGAACCCAGTCAAACTGACGACATTCAAAACCAATTAGAAGAAGCAGGAGTTTCAAATCTTTTCGGTACTAAGAAAGAAATCAATCACTTGCACGAATACTTAGATCCACAGGAAAAGATTGTTTATGCTGTCTCTGGTGGACGTGAAGGCCGTTCATATCTGATTGTGATTACTAATAACCGATTGATGTTCATCAACAAGAACATGTTCGTAGGTGGCGATTATGAAGAGATTGGCTTCGACTACATCAACGCTGTTTCTTATTCGTCAAAGTTCGTGCTATCAACCATCATGATTACCAATGGTGCGAACACAATCGCTATTGAGAACGTTGATAAGCATAACGCCCCTATCTTCGTTGAGAAGCTCAAAAAGGCTGTACAAGATAAAACTGCTGACAATCAGCAACTTTTCCAAGCACAACAACCCGTTCAACCACAGCCACAGACAAGCAACTTGGGCCAAATCAAAGAATTAAAAGAGCTGCTCGATATGGGCGCTATCACACAAGAGGAGTTTGATCTAAAAAAGAAAGAGCTGCTTGGCATTTAATTTATTCCCATTGTCGGTATAAACACGTGCAAAACCTTAACCACGTTAAAAGGTGAACAGGAGAAAGTATAAATGAAAAACCAAGGCATTAAAAAACCGTTTTACAAGCGTGTTTGGTTTTGGATATTAGCGTTCTTTGTCGTTGTTATGATTTTAGGATCAGGTTCATCTGATGATGATAAATCAAATAAAAGTGCAGAATCATCATCAAAATCAATTTCTACCAAGAAAAATAATGAGTCTAATAAATCATCTAGTTCATCTTCACACCAGGAATCCACTGCTTCATCAAACGACATTCAAAAATATGAACAGCCGACCGATTCAACGAAAGAACAGTCTAATAATCAAACTACACCCCAAACTGGCAATCAGGCAGCGCAAAGTGTGCAACCTACTCAACAAGAATCCACTTCTATTGTTGGTGACTCAAAAACACATGTGTACCACATGCCAGACCAGCAGCATTACAATATAAAACCCGAAAACACTGTTTATTTTCACAATGAACAAGAGGCGATAAATGCCGGATTCCGAAAATCAAAGCGTTAAGCACCATGCCCTGTCGGGCATACATAAAAGGAGTACACAACATGAAAAACAAATTTGATAAATCAATCTTGTCTGATATGAAAAACGACATCAAAAACAATGTGCAAGAAATCAAAACTAGTGCCAAAGACGTTAAGGAAAATGTTAAATCAAAAACCGAGGAGTTATTTGACCACACGTCTTCAAACTTTGAACAGTTTAAGCAGTTTATGTTCGCGCCATTTCTGTTAACCTTTGTCATTTCAATTGTGATTGGATACAACTTTAGTGACGTCATAAAGAGTTTAACAAGCTTTTTAGCAAATCTTATCGGGTATATTTGGATATGGATTTTTGCATTTAATGGTAACCACCCTACCCACACATTAGAATCTTCATTTTTATCATTACTTCAAAACTCATTAACACTATTCTTCATTTCATATATTGTTTTCTACCTCATCAAGACAATCAACAAATACTTAAAGAAAAACAGAGAACAGCAATGGGGATATGACCAGGCACACGAAGATGCAATAAAAATCCAAAAACTTCAAGAAGAAAATATTAAGCTACAAAAACAATTAATTGAAAAGCTTGATGGTTTAAACAATAAAGAATTGTAACCACACATATTCGTTCAATAATAATTTAGACGCCCTTTGGGGCATACATACATAAAATTACAGTAACAAAGGATTAAATACGATGAAGGAAGAAAATACACAAGATTATGAGCAATTAACCAGTCGAGTTGATAGATTAGAACGTGAAATTGCAATAATAAATAAATCGACAAAAAGAAAGATAATAAATAAATATATTTGGCCTACTGTCTATATCATGCTGATAGTTATGATTAATTTTTTTGTTGCTCTTCTACCGGCATATTTCTTAAGTATCATCCACAATCTTTTAGCAGGAAAAACAATAGGTTGGACAACTATCACTATTATGGCTACTACCATACCAATACCAATTTTTATCAATATGATTATTAATAAAATTGCCTTCAATTGGATTTCAATTGAGGATCAATACTATTTTAAGTTCTTATCACACTACATGATTCAAGTTAAAGAAAGCTTAATGATAATCTCTCCTCTTCTTGCATTTTTAAGCCTTGGGTACAGCGTTTCACACAATTACAATTTCTATGATTCATCTATCACTATTATTTTAATTGTCTATTCTGTGATAGTTTGTGTCACCTCATTCAATGGAACGTTCAGTTTAATGGAACATAATCAATAAAAACAAATTAGGGCGCAAGCCTTTTTCTTTGTACCAATTTTCAGAAAGGAAACAAAATGGCAAGTATTTACAAACGTTCAAATGGTTGGGGTGCTAGTGTTTACTATCAACTTGATGGAAAAGATAAACGAAAAGTAAAATCAGGTTTTAAAACAAAGTCTGAGGCTCAAAAGTGGGCCGTTGAAATTGAACAACAGAAAAATGATGATACCTTGATTGTTTCAGAAAAACTGTTTATTGACCAATTTAAACAATGGTATGCCGTGTTTAAAGAGCCAAAAATATCATTTCAGACTAAGCTTTGGTATAGAAGAACAATTAGAATTATTGAAGAGTATTGGCCAAACAAAAAGCTTTCCTCAGTTACAACAGAACAGTTTCAAATCATGATAAATGATTACTCGAAAAACCACGTCAAGAGTTCCGTTTATCGTATTAAAAATATTATATCTGGATTTACTCGATACGCACTTGATGAAAATTTAATTCGAAAAGACTTTACAAAAAATATTTACATCGTTGCTGGTAAGAAAAGCAAAGATAGCGATTTAAAATTTTTAGAAAAAGATGACTTTCAGAAATTAGTAGAATCATGCAAAAAAACTGATGACTTAACGGCTAAAATGATATTGACTTCAGCTTTCACTGGCATGCGTTATGCTGAAGTTGCTGCACTTACTCCTAAAGATATAGATCTAAAAGAAAAAACTATATCTGTTAATAAGTCCTGGGACATGATTCAGAACGTATTTAAGCCAACTAAGACAACTCACTCAAATCGAATCATAACTATCCCTGACGAGCTTGTTATGGCTATCAAAGCGTGGAATTTAAACCATAAATTTGTTTTTTATGGTAAAAACGGCGTTCCGCCTAAAAATGACAGTTGTAATAAAGAATTGAAAAAAATTCTGGTGGAAAATAACTCGAAAGTAATAACCATGCACGGACTAAGGCACACACATGCCAGTTTTCTATTGGCTAACGATATATCGATTCAATATGTTAGTGAACGCCTAGGACACGCAAACGTTAACATTACCCTTGGTATATATGCCCACCTTTTAAATGAAAAACGTCTATCAGAAAACAAAAAAGCATTAAATCTGTTAAACAATTTATGATGATACAGTTATTGATACAGTCGATTAAAAAAATAATTGTAAAACGTTTTATAACGATTCATAACATTTTACAAAAACAGCAGCCAAAACCGTTGACATAATCGCCTTTATTTTATGAAGTGCATAGCACCGGCTTTTCAGCTAAAAACAGCGATATGCCGGGTAAGCGCATCTATTCAAATACCAAGTAAAAGAACTTAATCCCCCTGGATTAAGTTCTTTTTTACTTAGTAACCATTTAAAAAAGCAGCCAATTAACATGGCTGCACAAAAATCAGAATTATTCAGGTCGCAAGTTTGGCAACTTGGCCAAAAGAACTCGGCCAATCAAAAGAACTAACAAACCATTTGCAATCATTTCAAAGCCAGAATTAAAGCCAAGAATGCCAACTAACCAGGCAAAAAGATGGGCGTGTGGAATCCCCATTCCGCTAACCGGAAAGAGCTTAAAGGCTACCGTCGTACTCAAAATCACTAAGGCGGTATTTAATAAAGCGCCGAAAGCCCCAAGAAGGAAGAATCCCCACCAAGGCAACCGCGTCTTTTTCAACACTAAGCCCGCTACATAACCGGCCAAAAGGCCAACCATGAGCCGTGGCACTAAAGCCGTCACTGGATTTGAAAAAATCAGTGAACCAATGGTCCCGGGGTGCATCAAATTCCGAATCCAAGAAGTCATCCCCCAAAAGAGGCCAACCACTAACCCCGAGCGTGGGCCAAGTAAAATGCCCGCTAAAACGGCGGTCATCGGTACAATCGTCACCGAGGCACCAATAACAAAGGCTCCTAATGGTAAAGAACCTAAGAATGGCACGAAACTCTGTAATAATACGATGGCGACAAAGACTGTTGTCGCCACAAAACGCTTCGTTTTCATTGTTGACATAACTGATTTTCTCCTCGCTTTGGACGTCCAAGAAATTATACAGACTGCCCGAAAAGATGTCAACAAATTGGTCTAGTCATGATGCTCAACTTAGAAACTAATCAATAAGCGGTTTAATCGTGGTGCATAGATGTCACCAAAGCGAACAAAGTGAAGCAAAACATAATAAAATTCATACCACTTGAACCGATCCTGATAGCCATCCTCTAGCGGATAAGCGGCTTCATATGAACTATAAAAGTCCTCATTAAAACCAGGAAAGACCTTCGACACGGCCAAATCATATTCACGGTCACCGTAGAAAGAATTTGGGTCGATAAATACTGGTTGGTCATTGGTGTCAAACATAAAGTTACCAGCCCACAAATCACCGTGTAACAGCGATGGTTCTACCTGGCGCACATGATCATCTGCCAAAATCGTTTTCTTGAGATTTTCAAAGTGGTCACCGCGCTGATTTAACCAGAGAGCCTTCTTCTTGGCTAAGTCCATCAAGGGTTCTAAACGTTGGTGGACAAAAAATTCTCCCCACGAACTTGACCACGTATTGTTCTTTGGGAAATAATCATTATCCGCGTTGACTTCAAAGCCAAAGGCCTTCCCTTTTGCATGGTGAAGGTGAGCCAAAGCTTCTCCTAAGGCTGACTGATTGTTTGAACCGGTTTCAATCCAGTCCATTAACAGATAGGCACTTCCTTGTTTTTCTCCTTGTTTCATGACTTTGGGAACCCTGACCCATTCACTTAAAGCCTTCAAGGAAGCCACTTCGTGATCAAAATAATGGCGGTCTTGATTGGGTTGAACCTTCAAAAAGTACCGCTTTTCACCCGAATAAAGCGAATAGGTCGCGTTTGTATCCCCACCGTTAACCGTTTTCACGTCATGGGGATTTTGCAAATTTAATCGGGTGATGAAATCCATGCTGATTTTACTAACTGCTGCTGCCATCGTATCCTCCTAAATCAAATAAAAAAAACAGTTTTCCGTTAATGGAAAACTGTTTTTGAGAAAAAAGGGGCCTGTAAAGTCTGATAAGTAACTGGTAAAAATGTCTGCCACACAAATTCGACCATCAGGTTCCTCCTTTGTTGTTCGTGACTTAACTGTACCACATTTATTACAGTAGCAACAATCAATTTCACAAATTTGGCCTAAATGGTCTGGTTGGAATTCAAACGATTTTATAGTAAATCAGCACCAGCAGCACGGTCAACAATCGTTTGACCATCCTCAATTGTTAATCGGCCATCCTCGTAAACCGTTTGCAACAAATCCTGTCCTGGTTCATCGACACTCACTGTATGAATTCGACCCCTTTCATCAGCCACAACCTTTTGCAAACCGGCTTTGGAAGCCTTTGACGGATCCGTCTTTGGTTGCTTCTTAATCACCAAATTCTGGCCATCAGTGGTATGAGCATAGGCCGCCTTGATAGCAAAACGTTCGGTATCGCGGGTAAAGCCTTCTTGGAGCAAGCCGCCACCAGAACCAACTACCAAGTTGTCCGTTGACCAACCATGCTTAATCAAGGCCTCGTACAGCGCAATAATGGTTTCGGCCTTCATGCCATCACCCTGAATCAGGCCCACATTGTGCTTCAAGACTCTATAACCCTTATCGTTAGCTTCTGTACCAAAAATTTCGGCCAAAAGGTCCAAAACAGCCAAATCGATTGTTTCGGGGTCGCCTGAATCGGGACGCAAAACTACCCGACCAGCTCGGTTCTTAATCCGTTCCACCATTTGTTCAGATCCAATGACGTTCCGGACAAAATTAAAGGTATCGTATGAATCAATTACAATTGAAACTAGCGCATCATCCGGTGTCCGATCCAGTTGAGCATTGACGTAGTTTAACTCACCCTCACCAGGACCATAAGCAGTTGCCACCGAGTGCTCCGTTGCCCAAATGGATTGGGCCCGACCCGCGACACCATACACGTGTTCAAAATAGTTTGAAGCCAAAAGGTTGTCCGATCCACGGAAGTGCAACAAGTGAGCAGCGCCACCTTGAGCACCTGCTTCCACGCTTGTGGCACCACGGAAACCAAAGTCGTTAACCATCAAAGGTAATGAACTCGCCGTCCCCGTCTTTTCAACCAGTGGTAACAGGCGCTTTTTGATATACATCGAATTGGTTGCAATTGTCGTCGGATACCAAACATGCATCAATAGTGATTCCAAAGCATTTAACGAAGTAGCAAACCAATCGCGCGTTGACTCCAGCGTAAACAAGGCGTTTCCCGCAGGAACTTCCATTCCTTCTGGCAGAGCCTTAATTTTAACAGGGAAATAACCCAAATCGCGAACCTTTTCCCAAACTTCACGGTTGAAATATTCCTTGGTCCCAAAAGTTTCTTCTGAAACTCGCTCCGCCTCATCAATCATCTCATCCGTCACTGGTGTTTGAAAGTAGTCATGGAGAATCATCGAGAGCCCGAACCAGGATACAGTTGGGTACTTACCCCCGATACGAGCTTCCCCATAAGAATACAACTTATCGATGTTTTGTGGGTACTGCAAATGGTGAGTCAGCTTGTAGGCGTCAGTTGCTAAAATCAAATTAATGGTCATGCTTCAATCTCCTTTAATGGCGTGTTGGCAAGGTCATTCGTAATATCTTGAAAATCAGCTTGTGATCGATATCGTAAAATTCGCCAATCATAATGAACACTGTCATGGATTTCATCAATATAGGGGGTAAATTCACCCTCAAGGGCTAAAATCAGATAACCGGCAAAAGCCTTGGTAAAATCAGCCGAAGTCTCTATGACCTTGACCAGGGTCTGGTCTGCCGTGAAGAAGCCCACGGCTAACTGGTCACCAGCCCAATCCCCCTCCAAGGCCCACTTCAATGAAATCCAATCCGATAGAGTTATCCCGAGATTTAACAGATAATCCGTTGTCAGCCGAATATGAATCGGATGCTTTGACAAGTTAGCCTGATTGGCGTTGCCCAATTGATCCAAGCAATATGAAAAGTAAAGACAGAGCCGTTCCAAGTCAGCTATCGCTAACTCTTTTTGCCCATCGGCAAAAGACTCTAAATCATCTAGTGGTAGGCCAGTTGCTGAGCTAACCTGCTCGATACTTTGTTGACTTAATTGTTGTAAAATTCGAAAATTATTCATGCTCTTATTATAACAATTTTTGACCAAAGAAAAAGCAGGTCGACGAGTGTCGAACCTGCTTGAAAACTAATTTTTTTACTGTTGCTTTTTCTTTTTCATCAATGATCGACCCAAGCCGATAATTGAAGGTAACAATGTTACCAAAACAATGCCCATAATAATCAATGAGAAGTGTTCACGGACAAAAGGAATATTACCGAACAAAGCCCCGGCACCGGTTGCAATGAAAGTCCATGAAAGTGCAGCAATCATGGTGTATTCAAGGAACTTACGGAAACTATACTTTGACAAACCAGCCACAGAAGGAACGAAAGTCCGCACAATTGGGATATAACGACCTAAGATAATGGCCATCGCGCCACGCTTGGCAAAGAACTGTTCCGCTTCTTCAATATATTTAGGCTTAATCATAATCGAAAACGGCCGATGATTTAGCAACTCTCGCCCGCCGGTCCTAAGAATCCAATAATTCATTGAATCACCGACAACGGAGGCGATAAAGAAGACAACCATAAAGACCCAATGGTTCAAACCGGCTTCCTGACCAGCTGGTGTCATCGAAATGGCACCGGCAGCAAACAGCAATGAATCACCTGGTAGAAATGGCAAAACAACTGCCCCAGTTTCAATCAAAACAATGACAAATAAAATCAAATAGGTCCAGATGCCAAAGTGGGAAACCAAGTTTGCCAGATGGGTATCAATGTGCAAGGTAAAATCAATTATGCTACTCATTCTTTTCTCCGTTTTGTAAGGCCCAGCATCACGCTGTACTAGCCAGTGACATTCAACAAGCATAAGCCTGTTGGGTGGTGGTTGTTGACAGGTTCTACTTTCTTACTAGGATACCGCCTTCTCCTCAGACACGATACCAATCAAATCTAAGCCCCTTCTGATTTATTTTCAGAATTAAAGGTAAAATTAGTCTCGTTTTGAATCAAAAAGCATTAGGCTTTTTTAAAGGCCTGGACAATCGTAAAGACAATTAACCAGATGGTAGCACCGAT
This sequence comes from Fructobacillus evanidus, assembly GCF_963580165.1. Taxonomy (NCBI): domain Bacteria; kingdom Bacillati; phylum Bacillota; class Bacilli; order Lactobacillales; family Lactobacillaceae; genus Fructobacillus; species Fructobacillus evanidus. The sequence goes on along the minus strand of NZ_CAUZLM010000001.1, from coordinate 129,566 downwards.
AGCCGGCACCATTGCGCTCTGGTTAAAGAACAACGTCAAGTAAATCAGGACAAAACCAATAATGGCGATTGGCACAAAGAACTTGGGTGCAATCATCAAGAAGCCGTCCTTCAAATAGTCGTTTGACTTACGATACTGCCAGTAAGTTACCAGCGTCAGCACATAGATCATGATAAACAAGTCTGTCGAGGCGGAAGTAACGAAAGTAAAGGCATCCGAAATTTGTGGCAAAACGGCAATGATAGCTGAACAAGCCACCAAAGCAGCGGTAATCAAAACAGCATTGGCAGGTAAATTGTGCGTTGACATCTTAGTAAATGGCTTCAAGACCTTGCTCTTTGATTCTACAGCCAATGAATAGAAATTTCGTGAGGCTGAGAAAATAACAGAGTTCAAAGCAGAAGCAGCTGATGTCAAAACAACGAAGTTCACCAAAGCTGCGGCCCAATTAACCCCAGCTAACTTAAAGACCGCTACAAAGGGACTTTGGTTAGCAGGAATTTGTTGCCATGGATAGATAACCATGATGGTTGCCAAGGCACCCAAGTAGAAAAACAAAATTCGGAAAGGAATTTGGTTAATTGCCTTCGGCAAAACCTTGCGAGCATCCTTGGTTTCGGCTGCCGTCATTCCAATAAATTCCATTCCAACGAAGGCAAACATGACCATCTGGAAACTGTTAATAAAGTTACCGACACCATTTGGCATCAGTGAGAAGTGACTAACCAAATTGTTAACCGAAACCGTTCCTTGGCTAGTTTTAAAGCCGGTTAACAACATGATAATTCCAGTAGCAATCAGTGACAAAATTGCCACAATTTTAATCATCGCAAACCAGAATTCAGCTTCACCATACAATGCTACCGCAATCAAATTAACTGAAGTTAAAACAACCAGGATCACAATTTGAATCAGCCAAGCTGGCCATGATGGGAACCAGAACTGAACGTACTTTCCAATCGCTGTTAATTCGGCCATTCCCATAAAGGCAACGGTTAACCAATAAGACCAGGAAGCAAAAGTTCCCGTTTTCTTACCCAAGTACTTTGACATGAAGGCAATAAACGTATGCTGCGTTGGGTCAGCATAAAGCATTTCCCCAATCGCACGCATTACAACAAACATTAATAAGCCAATAACGGCATATGTCAGCAAAATTGCTGGTCCAGCAAAGTGAATTGAATCCCCGGCACCCATGAAAAGTCCGGTTCCAATCGTTCCACCAATAGCAATCAGCTGAACGTGACGGTTACTGAGCCCTTTATCTCCCTCAAGAGCTCCGTTATTTTCTGAAGACATGATTTATCTCTTTTAATCCTTTAATTCCGCGTTTAAAAACGCTCTTACAAACAACAAATCGATTCACCAAGAAGTGGATCGATTGTTGGTTACTACATTATTCTGCTACTCGAGAATAGTTGGCAACATCCTTTAAGACCAAGTCTTTAAAGGCATCAGCCGACATCTTCTCAGTTTCTTTTTGGCCATAGCGACGAACAGTAACCGTTTGGTTATCTTGCTCATCATCACCCAAGACCAACGTATATGGGACCTTCTTGGTTTGTGCTTCACGAATCAAGTAGCCCATTTTGGCTTCCTTAGTTTCGACGTTAGCACGCAAGCCGGCTTCCTGCAATTCTTGCTTAATCTTGTTAGCATAGGCACCGTGAGCACCATTGTTAACAGGAATAATTTGAACTTGCAAAGGTGCCAACCATGTTGGGAAGGCGCCCTTGTACATTTCAATCAAGTAAGCCGTAAAGCGTTCCATCGTTCCAACGATACCGCGGTGGAGCATCACTGGACGGTGGTTATCTTGACCATCTTCACCAACATAAGTCAAATCAAAGCGTTCTGGCAACAAGAAGTCTAATTGGATGGTTGACAATGTTTCTTCACCACCCAAGGCAGTCTTCGTCTGAATATCCAACTTAGGACCGTAGAAGGCTGCCTCACCTGGAGCTTCGAAGTAATCCAAGCCCATGTCATCCATAGCCCGCTTCAACTGTGCCTGTGACTTTTCCCACATTTCATCGTCGTCAAAGTACTTAGCAGTGTTTTCAGGGTCACGGTATGACAAACGGAAACGGTAATCCGTGATGTTGAAGTCTTCGTAGACAGCCATGGTCATCTTCAAGATTGACTTGAATTCTTCTTCCAACTGGTCTGGTGCAACAAAAGTGTGACCATCATTCAAAGTCATTTCACGAACACGTGACAAACCAGTCAAGGCCCCTGATTTTTCATAACGGTGCATCATACCCAATTCAGCAATTCGCAATGGCAAGTCACGGTATGAGCGTGGCTTGTGTTGGTAAACTGAAATGTGTGAAGGACAGTTCATTGGACGCAATTCCAGGAATTCGCCATCCCCCATGTCCATTGGTGGGAACATGTCTTCACGGTAGTGATCCCAGTGACCTGAAGTCTTGTACAAGTTCAAGTTTGACAAAACTGGTGTGTAAACGTGCAAGTAATCGTTGGCCAATTCCTTGTCAACGATATAACGTTCTACTTGGCGACGGATAGTGGCCCCGTTTGGCAACCAAACTGGCAACCCTGAACCAACCTTTTGGCTCGTGAAGAACAAGTCCAAGTCGCGACCAATGTTACGGTGGTCACGTTCCTTTGCTTCGGCCCGACGTTGCAAATCAGCTTCCAAATCTTCGGCATTCCAGAAGGCAGTTCCATAAACACGTTGCAAAACGGCGTTGTCTGATTGACCGCGCCAGTATGAACCAGCAACAGAAACCAACTTAAAGTGCTTAATCCAACCAGTTGATGGCACCAAACCACCGCGGTCTAATTCGACATGTTCGCCTTGAACAGCCACTGAAATTGGCTCGTCTTCAGGCAAATCATTAATCAATTCCACCTTGTATGGGTCGTCCTTGAAAGTTTCCAAGGCTTCGGCACGAGTAATTTCGTGTGACAAGATTGGCAAGTCTTCCTTAACAATCTTCTTCATCATCGCTTCGATTTCTGGGAAATCTTCCACAGAAACTTGGTTTCCGGCACCGTTATCAGTGTCGTAATAGAAACCGTTTTCAATAAATGGTCCAACTCCGAAGTGTGCATGAGCAAACTTTGGCAAGCGACGCATTGCTTGAGCAAGCAAGTGCGAGGTCGAGTGACGCAGGATATCCAATGATTCCTCATCCGCAGTGGTGATTAATTGAAAATCGCCACCCTCGGTCAATGGATCATTCATCCCAACATAGTGTCCATTCAACTTTGCTGAAACAGACTTTTTTGCCAATGACTTTGCAATTGAACTTGCAACTTCAATGGGCTTGATGCCAGCCTCGTAAGACTTCTGAGCGCCATCAGGGAAATTTAATGTAATTTCTGCCATTATGATTGCCTTCTTTCTTTTTTCAATTGCTGATTTGGAAAATTAGGGACAAAAAAATCCCTTTGTGCGTTTGCACAAAGGGACGTGTCACCGTGGTACCACCCAATTTCCAGATAAAAATCAATACCTGGGTCTTTGAGACAGTTAACGGTGTCACCCGGGCTAACTTTCAATTCCTACTCGTTAACCATTCAGAGGTAGTCAAAAAATTAGGGCCCTGCTTACTTCCACCAACCGTAAGCTCTCTATCAGGACTTGCTAACCTAAGTTATCCTCATCAGCAATTTCTATGATTAAATATAACACGACTAAAACAAAATATCAATTATTTCGCGTCAGCCAAAACCTGGGCCAGTGCCTGGCGGGCTTTATCATCGTGGTCTAAAATGCCGTTATCATAAACGTTTTGCAAGGCTGCAACTTGGTCTTTATTCAATGCCATATCAAACATCCTCCTCGTATTTGTGACTATTATAAGACAAGAATTTTAAAATTACCAGTCTTTCAAATCAGCTTTGTTATTCTTTTGTTCAAACGAAGCCCCGGTAAATTTTGTATAATGATACTAAATCTCATAACCAAAGGAGGCAGACAATGCCTGCAGCAAATCTCACAGCCCAAGTCGTTTTTGCCACAATCACTGGTAACAACGAAGCCGTCGCCGATATTTTAGTCGAAGAATTAGAGAACCAAGGAGTTTCCGTTAAGAAAAGCGAAATTTCCCAAACCGAACCCGAGGAATTACAAGACTTTGATCTCGGTTTTGTTGTTCCTTACACATACGACGAAGGGTCACTCCCCGATGAAGGCCTTGATTACTTCGACGACCTCGCCGACGTGGCCTTACCTGATTTTACCTATGCTTTAGCCGGCTCTGGCGACACCTTCTATGGTGACCTCTATTGCCTCGCACTCGACTCCTTTGATGAGCAATTTCAAAAGACCGGTGCTAAGCGTGCCGGTGAACTAACTCGAATTAACCTCTACCCAGGTGACCAGGACCGGGAAAAGTTAGCAGCCTTGGTTCAGGCCGCATTAGCTCAGGTACAAAAATAAGTAAAAATGACCAACGCGCAAACGATTGACAAAGGTTAACAACCAGTGGCGCTCCACTACTCCACTATTCAGTCAACCCAATCAACAAAAAAAGACAAGCCCTAGCGGGCTTGCCTTTTTTGTTTGGCCTTGAAAGTCAAATTAGTCTTCAGCAGTTGTATAAACAGCCAAAACGTCTTCGTTTTCTTCCAATTCGTCAACCAAACTATCCAACTTTTCGCGATCTTCATCAGAAATTGCCATTGGGTTTTGAGCAATCATTGAAACTTCAGCATCAGCGAATTCGTAACCAGCTTCTGTCAAAGCAGCTTCAACAGTCTGGAAATCGCTTGGTTCTGTGTAAATTTCAAATGCTTCATCAGAAGTTTGCACATCTTCAGCGCCTGCTTCCAATGCTGCTTCCAAAATTGTGTCTTCATCCAAATCAGGGTTTTCTGACCGGTCAATGACCAAGTAACCCTTGCGGTCGAATTGGAAAGCAACTGAACCAGAAGTTCCCAATGAGCCACCGAAGTGCTTGAATGAGTTACGAACAGAAGAAACTGTTCGGTTAATGTTATCAGTTGAAGCTTCAACCAAAACGGCTACTCCAGCTGTTCCATAACCTTCGTAAGTTACTTCTTCGAACTTGGCGCCACCGGCACCTGAGGCCTTGTCCAAAGCTCGTTGGATGTTATCCTTTGGCATGTTGGCTGCCTTGGCCTTGTCAACAACCAAACGCAATGAAGCGTTCATTTCGGGATCAGCACCGCCAGCCTTTGCTGCAACATATAAGTCGTGCGCAAGCTTTTGGAAAATTTTTCCACGCTTAGCATCTTGGGCGTTTTTACGACCTTGAATGTTATGCCATTTACTATGTCCTGACATTGTGTCTTCTCCTTAAAAAATTAAAATACAATTTATTGTAACAAAAATTGCACTAATTAACCAGGGAAAATTCGATTAGTAGTCGTTTCCACCAAGGACTTCCAGGTAAGTCATCGCAGCAGATGCAATCAAAGCCGCCAAGATATCATCCAAGTAAACGTTAACAGTATCAGTTCGGTCATTGATTTCGCCAATCAAACCAGGCTTCTCATCGTCCAAGAGACCATAATGAACCGTTGCTGCGGCTGAGAATTGTTGGGTAATCCCGATTGCCAAAATTTCATCCACATTGTGGCCATTAGCATCACGCTTCAACCGAGCCTTCAATGGTTCTGATTCTGGCATCAAAACAGCCTGTTCATCCAAGAAAATAGCCGTCAAAATAATGTCGGCCACTTCATCCTTGTGTAACACGCGGTTAATCGCCTTATCGAGGGCTTCCCCATCGATTTCATCATGGTACTTTTCAATCAAAAAGGTCTGAGTTCCCTCAAAGACGTCCTGCAATGTCACGCCACGGGCAATCAATTTATCGATGGCTGCTTGTTGGAGTGCTTCTGTCATTTTTTATTTTTCCCCTTTAATCCTGGTTCTGATACAATTCAACGTTCAAAACGTTTTCGATGGCTGCTAGGTTATCGACAATATTGTCCTCTTGCCCTAATGGTAACTGATTTAACGCCAAAAGGGTATAGGCATAGTCGCCAACTGCTCGGTTTGACAATTCTTCAATGTTTAAGTCGAGTTCCCCAACGACCTTCGTGATTTGTCCAATCATATTTGGCACGTTGTTATGCAAAACGCCCAACCGGTACTTGGTCGTAAATGGTTCGTTGATATCTGGGTAGTTGACGGAATTCACGATATTTCCGCTGGTCAAATAGTCGTCCAATTGCTTGGCCGCCATCAAAGCAGAAGTATCTTCCGCTTCAACCGTTGAGCCACCAATGTGTGGCGTAATAATCACCTTGTCATTATCAAACAAGACGTCACTACTAAAATCAGTAATAAACATCCGGAGCTTATCAGCATTCAAAGCCTTCACTGCGGCCTCATCATCGACAATACCACCACGGGAGAAGTTAATCAAAGCCGCATTTGGCTTCATTTCTGCTAATTTATCGGCATCGATAAAGTGGTGGTTTTCTTTCGTATAAGGAATATGCACTGTAACAAAATCAGACTGCTGCAAGACTTCATCAACACTTTTCGCATGCGTAATGTGCCGGTCAACGCGCCAAGCAGTATTAGCATTCAGTCCGGGATCGTAACCAATCACCTTCATACCAAAGGCCAAGGCGATGTTGGCCACTTTAGAACCAACGTTTCCAAGTCCAATCACACCCAGTGTCTTCTCATACAGCTCCGTACCACGGTAACCACCCTTGTTGGCTTCCGTGCGTAGTGAAACATCGCCACCACGAACTTGGTTCGAAAAGTTAATCGCACCCACGATTGGCCGGGCCGCCATAATCAATGCGGCTACTGTTAATTCCTTAACCGCATTGGCATTGCCACCGGGCGTATTAAAGACCGGAATTCCCCGCTTAGACAAATCAGCCACCGGGATATTGTTAAAACCGGCTCCGGCACGAACAACGGCCTTCACTGAGTTTGGAATAGGCTCCTTGTGTAAGTCCTGTGAGCGCAACAAAATACCATCGGGATCTTGGTCACCGTTAATCTCGTAACCACGGTCCTTCAAATAGTCCAAACCGGTGTGACTAATCGCGTTATACGTTTTAATGTTCATGATTTGTGTTCCTTCTCCGCCTTCTCCAAAAATGTAATCAACGCCTCGACTGCTGCCATTGGCTGTGCATTATACAGGGATGCCCGGAAGCCACCGACCGAACGGTGACCTGCCAGGTTGTGCAACCCTTCCTGATCAGCCTGCAAGCTGATTTTCTTGTCCAATTCGTGGTCCCCTGTTGTAAAGACAACATTTGTTAAGGACCGTTCCTGACCCGAAACAGGCACTTGGTAAAAATCAGACTGATCTAAATAATCATAAAGGCGCTTAGCCTTTTTTTGGTTATTTAGGTAAAGTTGCTTGACACCACCCTGGTCAAAAACCCAATCCAGAACAAGACTGAGGGCGTAAATACTGAAGACGGGTGGCGTGTTGTACATCGAGTCCTTGTCGATATATGACTGGTAACGCATCATTGGGCCAACGCCTTCAATCTCTTGTTCGGCAAGCCAATCCTTTTTAACGATGGCTAGCGTGACGCCGGCAGGTCCTAGGTTCTTTTGGGCCCCAGCAAAGATGGCTGAAAAATCAGACACATTGTAGGGTTCGGCTAAGATATTAGAAGACATATCTGCCACCAAGTGTCCTGCTGTTTTTGGCAAGTTTTCTTGATGGTAGGTGCTACCTTCAATTGTATTGTTAGTGGTGATGTGGAGGTAGTCATAGTCAGCTGCATCAAAATCAGCTGGTAATTCTGGCAAATAGCGATAGTGGTCTGGCTTCGAGCTAGCGACAATGGTGGCTTCTTTGCCAACCGCTTGCGCCGCCTTGGCTGCCTTATTAGCAAAGTTACCAGAATCTAAGACCGCAATCTTATTCTTCTGATTGGCCAGGTTAAGGGGCAGCATCTCAAACTGCAGAGATCCCCCACCTTGAATGAAAAGCACGGCGTAATCGTCTGGGATGTCCATTAACTGGCGTAGACGGTCTTCTGCATGGTGAATAATTTCATCAAACTTAGGGCTACGATGAGAAATCTCTAAGATACTGTAATGCGAGTTTTCTTCCTTCTCTAAGTCTTCTCGAATCTGCTTAATCACCGGACTCGGCAGGACCCCGGGTCCAGCCGAAAAGTTATAACTACTCAACGTTTTTTCCTCCTTCATCACCAACAAAAAAAGCACAAGGTGCCCTCTAGCGCCCCGTGCCCAATACGGTCAAAATAAAAAAACTGAAAGACACACAGTAAACTTAAAAGTTCAGACGCCAGCGGCTGATTGTAGTCCATCAATCGTTGGTAAGTCCCAATACCTGCGGGCCTACTTCTACTCGATTAGTATCCATTTTAAGAAAATTTTAATTAAAGTCAAGACTTGTAATTAAGACCTATCCAAGGTATAATTTTACTTGTTTGTTGCCGATGTGGCGGAACTGGCAGACGCGTACCGTTCAGGTCGGTATGGTGATTTCACCGTGCAGGTTCGATTCCTGTCATCGGCATTCTAAGCATAATTTAACAAACACATGAAAAACCCGATATCATCGTTTAAATGCGATGGTATCGGGCTTTTTCGTTGCTCTAAAAACTTAATTTTTTAGATATTTTTAGACGTCTTTACCAATAATTTGTACATTTTTGTGACACTTTTGCGGAAATCGAGTTCGTGTGCCAGTTTTGCGTCAGATTGGTATAGTTATTTGATTTCAAAAATAGCTATTCCACCTAAATAAAAATATTCTTAATTAAAAATCCGACTTGAATTTCTATTTTGAAATTATGGGGCTTTTTTGAAAATAGACAATCATTGACTGACTAGTATTTTGCATTTTGACCTCATTTTTTCTTATACCTTTACCAATCACTGAAACCCAACCGACAAATAAGGCCAAAAAAATCACAGCCCCGTGATTTTTATTTAAAAAGAAAAACACTTTCCCATCAGAATTGATTTTCTGTCGGGAAAATTCTATACTCATAACTGTTATTCTTGTTAGTTTTTCTAACATTTTTTACCCACTTAACGATTTTTGTGATTTTACAAAAAAATAAAAATATTTCAAAGGAGACAATTTTTTTTTATGATAACAGACCATTATTTACAAGCTTTCCTTTTCCTTCTCCCGATGGGGATTTTAGCCGGAATCGTCAGTACCACTGCAGGACTGGCCTCCCTTGTTTCCTATCCCGCACTTTTAGCGGTCGGTATTCCACCAGTTTTTGCTGATGTCACGAACACCGCAGCCCTCGTGATGACCGGTTTTGGTTCAATGTTTTCTTCCAAAAAGGAATTAACCAGCCACAAAAAAGAATTAATTAAAATTTTTCCATTAACAATTTTAGGATCAATCCTTGGCGCTTGGCTACTCCTTTCACAGCCCGCTTCCTATTTTTCTAAGATTGTTCCCTTCTTTGTCTTGCTTGCCGGTCTACTCCTTTTCTCACAAATCAATAAGTCAAAGTCAAACCCGCTCAACTTGACTCGCGATGAATCAATGGAAAACGATGCCCATTCACCAGTCTATAAGACGGTGATTTCCATCGCCATCTTATTGGTTGGAATGTACTGTGGTTACTTCGGTGCGGCCGGTGGTGTGATGCTTTTGGCCATCCTTTCTGCCACAACCACGATGAACTTTTCTTCATACAATGCTGTCAAGAACGTTTCTCTTGGTGCATCAAACTTGATTGCAACCCTAATCTACGCCTTTTCTTCTCACATTTACTGGGAACTAGCCATTCCAATGGGAATCGGCCTCTTTATCGGTGGCTATATCGGTCCAAAAATCGTCCGCATTATCCCAGATAAGACATTAAAAATCATTGTTAGTATTTTAGCAGTCTTGTTGGCCGTCGACCTCTTCGTGAAGGCTTACTTCTAAAAATTAAATCATGATTATTCAAAAGAGCCGACCAGCCGCTGATCAGCTCTTTTTTCTATCACTAAAACCAACAAGGCCCATTGGTAAAATCAGCTATCAGACCTATAATGAATTCAGATAGTATGGTATAATTTCATTGTTGTATCTTTTAAAAATACAACAATGAGCATCACCTTTTAATTCAAATAACCAACACAGTCTTAGCATCGGAAGGAGTTTTCATGAAAGTATTAATTATTGGCGCAACAGGAATGGCGGGGTCAGCAACGGTCAAGGCAGCATTAGCTGCTGGCGACGAAGTTACTGCCAATGGTCGGTCAGCCGAAAAGCTCGCTGATTTGAAAAAGGAATTTCCAGCCATTAGCACATTGCAAAAAGACGCCTTTGACTTAACAAAGGACGATCTTTCAGCTTTTGACGTTGTTGTCGATTCTTTCTCGGCTCCAACCAAGGCTTTCTTGCAAATTGATTTGGCTGCCCACCTCGTTCACCTCGTCCGTGAACAAGAAAAGCCTCGCCTGGCCTTTATTCTTGGCGCTGCTTCACTTCACACCGGAGATGACCGCCATCTCTTACTTGACGATTTAAAGAAGATTCCTGGATCAGAGGCATGGGTCAGCGGCCCAGCCAACCAGGTACTCGAACTCGATTTCTTGAAAAACGTTGAAAACGTTTCTTGGTTTGGGATTTCACCATCCATGGAATTTATCGCTGGTCCGGCCGATCCAAAGCCATTAATCGGCCAAGATGATCTTTTGACTAACGATGAAGGAAAATCAGTGGTGACAGGTGATACGCTTGCCAACGTCTTAGTGGCCGAATACCACGAGCCAAAGCACCTTAATCAACGCTTTACAGTCGCTAACCACTAATAAATAAATTACTAGCAAAAAAAGCCCCGAAATTCTAAAATTTCGGGGCTTTTTAAGCGTTAAAAATACGTTGATGACTATCAGTGTCGAGATTAAGTCCGATTTCTAGTGAAAAAACCTAAGAGCTGCCTCTGGCGATTTGCTTCAGCACTCGCGATTCGTTGCTCTCTCGTTTCCTGTGCTTCGCTCGTTTCCTGTGCTTCGCTCGTTGCCGAGTGTGCTTCATCTTCTATCACCTGACTTGGTTCAGTTGCCAACTGCTCTGCTTGTGGCGCCTCGCCAGCATCTAAAGCACTTTTTTGTTCTTGACCGCTATTATCATGCTCTGCGTCGGTGTGTTCTTCTGCATCGGACTGATTTGAACCTTCAGACTCTTTTGCATTGTTTTGGTCTAACTCCACAGATTCTTTTGCGCTGGTTGAATCTAATTCCACCAATTTTTCTACATCATTTTTATCTGGTGCTTCAGTTTCTTCTTCATCCGCCTGAGCTGATTTTTCTGGAGCCAAATTTACCAATGGGAGACCATCTGAGGACTCTGAAGGCTGGTCCACTACTTGACTTTGATTGACAGAAATCCCTAGTTGAGATAGCGCCTCTTCTTGACTCACCTTAGACAATGGCGGTAAGTCACGAGGCACTAGTACTGGTCCTAACGGTGGCAAGGGTTGATCCGGTGCAACACCTTGATTCGTACCGGTACCAGTTGCTAGTCCGCTTTTTTTATCGCTTTCATTCACAGCATCCTGCTGATTCTTCTGTTGGTCAACTGGTAGTGCATCGTTCTTTGTTTCACTACTAGGAACTAGCTGTTTTGTCCGTTTTTTTTGGGCCTGTGCCTCTTTTTTACGTTGCTTTTCAGCCTCACGCTCTGATTGAATTCGCTCAAGTTTTTCCTGCCGGCTTTCTGGCCATTCAGGGTAAGATAGCTGTTGCAAAAGTTCTGCCTGAGGGCGAGTAATCCGGACAGAACTAGGATTTTCCGCCAAAGAGTAATGGACCAATAAGCTGTCATCGGCACTCATTAATCCCTTAATTTTTTCTGGTAGCGAAAACAAAAAAGCCGATAAATCAGTCGAATAATGGTTAATCCCTGATGGCAAAATGAGCTGATCAGGATTGGCAACAATTGCCTTTGCCCCCTTCACGGCCTGACGGTATTGCAATGCCACCATTGAAGAAACCAAACCGTAGCCAACAAACTCAACATCCTTAGAACGAGCTTCCTTCTTGGATTGACTAATCACTTTCAAAACTTCTTCATTATAAAAATCTTGGTAGTGAAGCAAATCGGTGGCAAGGTACAAGACCGCCTGGGGTGATTTTTTCACCGCTTGAATTGGATAACTGGTTTGACGAAATTCCGGTTCTCCGATGACTACCCGCAGGGTCTTACTGACCACCTGATTTGGTACATCCAAATAAGCCCCAAGGTGTCCTGTGAGTTGGTGATCCTGGTCCAAAAGCCAGCCATCGACTTTTTCCGCCATTGTAACCTCATAAAAGGTAAAATCACCCGTTCCAGCCGACATTAAATCTAACTGATAATGATCATAAACTTTTGGCACCTTTAAGTCCAAAAAGTCACTGTTTTGATACTGGCTACTGATAATTTGATTCTTTTCATCAAAAAAAGTCCAGTTCAAGTAGGCGTGCATTCGTTTGGAATTTTGTACCCGCCGGGTAGTCTTATAAATTCGACCGGGCTTCAATCGGGGCAAATCAGAAAAAGACTTATCCTGATAATAATTCGCTGCATCCGTCCATGAGGCAATTACCTGACCAGAAGGTAAAAAGTGGTTTGTATAATGCACCTCATCCTCTTTGATAAAGTCGACCATCGCCCCTTGTAATTCATGAAGGACTGTTTGTGGTTGCCAATAAATTTGATATTGCATTAACGCCAGCCCTCCTGTTTAATTGTTTTGGCCTGTCGACCAATCTCTTTTTTCAAAAACTCAACCATGGCATCTACCTGATCTTCATGGTGACCAGGCACTTGCTCGCGATTAACGACGACATCATGATTACGGAAGTATTCCAATAGTTTTGGTAATGATTCGCCATCATATTCGTCCTGAGTCATCGTAAAGAGTGAAACCTCGCCATTGCGCCAAGTCAGTTGGTCCAACGAATGCCAAAGTTTTTGGTCTAAACGTTCGGTATCAGACTGATCAAGCCGACCAGTTAACAAGTAGCGAACATCTAAAATCCAATCATGGTTAACGCCACTATGAGCAAAGGCCCCCTTAGCAGTGAAGGTCCCCAAATTAATAATTGGCTTGGCCAAGACTAAGTGGTCAGCAGCAAGCTGACCAGCATAATACATGGCAGCATAAGAGCCCATCGAATACCCGGCAAAAATCAGTTCATCAGCCGTTACTCGTACCGTTTCTTGAGCACTCCTGATTTTTTCCTTGACCAAATCCTCGTATTCTTCATTACCAACCATAAAGGCCCCGCCTTGCGTTCTGGGATCCGTGAAAATTAAGTATGGATAGCCTAAATCCGACAAAGGCCCCATCATCTCAAAGCCCTCAACGTAAAGGCGAGTGCCGACAAAGAGGACAACGAGTGGCCCCTTTTTAGTACCCGGGTTAAAGTAGGAGAGGACTTCCTGCCCATCCTCGGTCATATCACGTCTCCCGCCTGGCAAAAAGTACCCCAAGCCATGACGAGACCGCCGTTGGTGGACATTATGCAGGTCCAAGGTTCCCTTCCCCTTCGCAAGCACGAGAATTTGATAGTCCTGATACTGATATGGTGCCTTAATCGCCGTCAGCCGGTGCATTGCCGAGCCTTGAATCATCTGTAATTGCTGTAAATTGCCATTATGATAAAAAACAAAGCACAATGCCAATTCGGCATCCCCAGTTTGGTCATATTCACAGTAAACGAGGTTTTCCTGGCCGGGCTGATAGTCCCCCGGGAAAGTCTTAAGTGTGCCAATTTGCTGGTACTCAGCGCCAAAGTCACCATTAATAGCAGTTGAAAATCGACCTGACCTTTTCAGCCGCCAACGATAATTTTTTACCGGTAAAAACTGCGTTTCAGAAAAACGAGTTGGAAAGCCCGCCTGACCCAAATAAAGGTCACGAATAATTCGATTAGCGACCGCTTCTGGAGCATTTTCGTGAAAATAAAAAGCACCACGGTCATCCAAAGCCTGCTTCAGTTCCAAGTTAAAGCCCACCGCATCACCTAAATAAATAACTCGGTAAGCAGGCCATTCCCTGATTTGTCGGGCTAAAACAGTCGAATCGATTACAGAATCAGTCAATAGGACGTATGTATAAGCTAAAAAACTGGGATCTTGTTGTCGAGCCAACAGGAACGGCAAGTCCAGGCTGGCTGTATAATGCCAGTCCAAATTTTCGTTTTGAACCTGGGCAGTCCAATCCGTTTCTCCAATTTGTAAAATTGACATTTGGGCCATCGCGGTCCTCCTTCAAAAATTATTCAGTATTCAGTTGGTTATAAGTAGCTTAATGATGCCAATTTTATCAAACTTAATAACCTTCCTGACGAACAACTATTGCTTCAATCAGTGCAGTTCCAACCGCCATTTGGCAGCCAAAGCATCACTGGCATAATCCGCTTGGACCTGTATTAACGCCTTTTGAACACTCTGCCAATTGTTCTGATTAAGAAGCCAATTCAGACTAGTGACAATATCATTAACAGTTTCAATATGCTGCATTTCTGGCGCTTGGTAAGCAGTTTGGGTCTTAGTCAGTGAAGGTAATCCATGTGCTAATGCCTGGGCTTGAAGTGATAAATCAACCTGATCAGCAAGATCAATGACGACCGAAGCTGTCTGTAGGTATTCCTGCCGCTTTTTTGGTCCCTGCCAATCCAGAAGGACAAACTGGGCTGGCAAAGTCTCTAATCGTTCAAAAGCTAAGATCTGATTTTGAGCCAGCTGACCTAATTTTTCAGTTAATAATTGTTGAAAACCAACCTGCCACATATCGTTTTCAACAATGATGACCAAATCTTCATGCTCAATCGCCAGGTCAAAAAGCGTCGTAAAAATATGGTTGGCGTAATCAGCTGAAAGTGCACCTAAGCGCCAGTAGCAAACAAAATGTTCCTTCGGTACGGCGTTTTTAGTCGCCAAATCAACAGCAAAGGGCCCCAATACAATTGGTTGGTGAGCCTGATTGAACGAAGAGGCAAGTGGCACTTGGCCAGTCACTGTTTGAAAAGATAGGAGATCATTTGGTCCTAACTCTTGGTTGATTTCAGCGCCATAGAAGGGATAGTCTAGGACTAGGACTCGCTTATCGTCCTGAACTCTTTGGGCAATCGCTAGGTTTTCGGCCGAAGGTTCTACAAGAATCGTTTGATCTGAAAGCGATTGGATGTGTAAGACCACGAGCTGTTCAATCAAGGTATCGATTTTAGCAAAAGTTTGTTCAGAACCATTTGGCAACAGCGCCTGAACTTGACCAGTCTGACAATTTTCTGTTGCGACAACCGTCCCACTTTGGCTAAGGTAGTCAATCGTATTCAGTACATCGCCTTGGTAAGTCAACACCCGCGAAACAAAGCCCCGATCATCAATTGTGAGCTGTTGGTAAACTTGACCGTCTCTGAGCAAGTCAATTCGATCAATCAAATCCGCCTTTGGATAAGTAAAGTAAATGGTCGCGTAGTGAACCAAGTCGACCAAAACCGTAATTCGATCATACATTCGAATAAATTCGGCATTTTTAGGCCACGTAAAGTCTGTTAAATCAAGTGGTTGTCGGTCTTTCAACGTTACTTGTTGTAGTTCATCATAAGCTGACCAATAGCGAACACCCTCGATATGAGCCTGTCCAAGCCAAGTTCTTAACCGAGGCAGGTAATTGGCAAAAATAACGGTCACCTGGTCTTCTGCTCGCAAAAAGAGCTTGGTCAATGCCAGGCTACTATCAACCTCATTTTTTGAGTTCGAATTTTCTTGCCAAGTCGGCAATAAGGTTATGTTCAAGGCTTCTCTCCTTTATCAACCTCAAGCAAACAGTTCAACCTTGTCTAACGGCAGCCCTGCCTCTTTTAGTTTGTCTTGATCCATTTTAGCCACCAACACACGAGTAACAGCATGATTTGGATTTGTTAATACCATGACCAAATCAGGCCAGACATTTTCCTGTTCATCCAAGACACCCTGTGGAAGGGCCAACGTTGTTCCAGTAGGTGCCAATACCAAACAACGGTCAACAGTGCTAATGTTGATATCGTTTTGACCTTGCTTTTCCATCACGTCCTTCAGGTAATTCTCCGCAGAGTCATAGTGACGCTGATTTTTATCGAGGACAAAGTTACGCATCCCCTGGAAGTAAAACTCCTGGCAGACCATTTCGTCAAAGCCAACATAAAAATCAGATTGGAGCAGTTGCCCATTACTGAAATACTGTTTGGCAAATAAACGGCCGTTGCGTTGGTAAATATCTTTACGATCCTCTTGGCCACCTGCATTTTGCCAAGTCACTGCCTGCACGAGCCGGTTAGAATTCGCAAACCAGCGAACATCCGCCACCAAGTGTCCGGCCACAGAAATGCTTTTCGTCCAGTCCTTGTTCACAATCAACTGTCCCTGGTCAGGAACCTTTAAGTCATAAAACCAGAGCCCTTCTCCATCAACTTGGTCTGCTAGGTAACTTTGACTGCAAAGGTCAAAGACCTGGTGCAATTCCAAACCAAGATCCCGAGCGATTTGAACGGCATCTTCGTGCGGAGTTGCTAACCACAATTCATCTAGTTCACCAGCAAGAACTTGGTCAATTTGCCAAGCCACCGCTTGCTGGTTGCGTTCATCAAAACTATTAATTAAGGCAACTTTCACGATAGTTCTTCCTCCAGTTTGACCCATTGATCAGCAACATTTTCTGTTAAAAACGGCTGGCAAGAGGCAATCGCACCGGCCGAAAGTCGGTCATAATCCTGGAAGCAAGACAAAATGGCATCAGCAAGCTGATCCACATTACTTTTTCGATTGGCATCGCTTGTCGAAAAGTCAGCCAAATAGCCATTTTCTCCAGGATGAATCAATTCCTTGGCGCCAAAATTATTCGCATAACTAGCGACTGGCAGCCCTTGACCTAATGCTTCCAGATACGTCAAACCAAATCCTTCCGAATATGATGCAGAAACAAAAACATCATGGCGCTGTAGGTCCTTTGTCATATGCTGAGATAACCCGGCTAAGACGACTCGGTTGGTTAAACCTAAATCCTTAATCTGCTGGGCTAATTTCTGATCTTCGGCGCCGGCGCCGTAGATTGTTAGATTAACATCTTGACCACGTTCGACCAAAACTTGAACTGCATCAATAATTTGGTCAATATGCTTTTCTTCGTGCAGACGAGAAGCTGTCACTAGGTTCAACTTTTGATTTTTTCTGGTCTTTGCTTGGCCAAGGTGGGTAACCCCACCCACCGGAATGGCATATATCTTATCCAGGTTTTTCTCTGCGGTATGACCTTGCAAATCAGCCTTAAGAGCCGCTTTCTGCGCCTTAGTGGCCACAACCACCGCATCATACTGGTCTAAATGGTCCAACGTGTACTGATAAAAATTGTTAAAGAGGATACGCCCGTTCTCTTCGCTTACCTTATGGTTCGCATGAACCATACCAACGATTTTTTGCGTCGAACCAGCCGCTTTTTGCCGGACCAAGGTTTCATCGTAGAAGGTTCCACGATCGACAAAGTACGTATTTTGCCCAAAGTGTGCTGCTAGCTGATTTAAGAAAAAGGTCACCAATTCATCAAAGGTAAAGAAGTAATAATCCTCCCCCAAGAAATTAGTTAGGTGAATATCTTGCATGACCTTTTCGCCCGGACCTTGTCGGTACGACCACTCAACCTGGTGGTCCCCCTTTGTTAAGAAAACGTGGGCATCATCAACGATATAAATATTTTTTTCTGTACTAAAAATCTTATCGCGTAAACGGCGGATTTGATAGTTACCAGAGCTTTGAGTCGTGATAATCCGTTGCGTATCGGTTTGATCAATTAAGATTTTTTCATGGCTCTTTTGCACTTCTTCTGCTGGCAAACCATTATCCAGATAATCGAAAGGATTAGTGGCTAACAGAAAATCATAAAGGCCAATGACCTGATTTTCCGGCAAATGCCATTCGCGCATATGAACATGCAAATCTTGGAGTAAATCAGTAAAGATAATTTTGAATGGTAGTTGTCGGTCTAAAAAACATTGCGCTCGATAAAACTGAGCATGTTCGACACCCGAATTTCCATGACCCATACCTTGATTAAGAAAAAAATTCATAAACACTTATACCGCTTTCATTCAGATTTTTGTTGAATAATTTGAATAATGGCAAGAAAGGGCTAACCAAGTACTCGGTTACCCCTTTAAAGCGACTGATTAACGTTGAGCCAGAGCTTGGGCAGCCGTGATGATGGCCACCTTGACCACATCGTCTTTAGAAGCTCCTCTGGAAAGGTCTGAAACGGGCTTAGCCAATCCTTGCAAGATTGGGCCAATTGCCTCAAAGCCGCCTAAACGTTGGGCAATCTTGTAGCCGATATTGCCTGCCTCCAGACTTGGAAAGACAAAGACGTTCGCCTGACCAGCAACCGCTGAACCAGGGGCCTTGGCATTGGCCACCTTTTCAACAACAGCTGCATCAAATTGCAAGTCGCCATCAATTTGGTCAGCCAATTCTGGCGCCAATTCCTTGGCTAATTTTGTAGCTTCCTGAACCTTTTCAACTTGTTCCCCCCTAGCAGACCCCTTCGTTGAAAACGAAAGCATGGCCACCTTGGGATCAATCCCAAAAATTTTAGCTGTCTTCGCTGATTGAACAGCAATCTGGGCCATCGTTTCGGCATCAATATCAATGTTAATCGCACAATCCGCAAAGACAAAACGCTGGTCGCCCTTTTGCATAATGAAAGCACCAGAAATGCGGCGAGAACCAGGTGCTGTCTTAATTAACTGGAGAGCTGGACGAACCGTATCACCGGTTGGATGAACTGCTCCGGAAACCATTCCCTCGGCTGCCCCCATTTGAACAAGCATTGTACCAAAGTAGTTTTCATCTTGGAGCCACTTTTCAGCAGTCTTCTCGTCAGTCTTGCCCTTGCGGCGTTCAACTAAGGCTTGAATCATCTTAACGCGCTGGTCCGTTGGAACAGTCTTAATATCAACGATTTCAACCTGATTTAAACTCAATTGGAGCTTTTTTGAAAGGGCAACAATCGCCTCTTTATCACCCAAAACAATCGGACTGACCAAGTCCTCCTGGGCCAGCTCAACGGCTGCCGTCAAAACCCGTTCGTCTGTTCCTTCTGGAAAAACAAGGCGAATTCTTTGACCCTTAATTTCTGTTTTAAACTGATCGAAAAGTGACATATTTACGCTCCCTTTTTACACGTTGTTCTTTTCTAAAGTATACCAAAGTTTCTTTCGTTTATTAGCCCTTTACGGTCAAATTTCAAACTTATTTCAACCAGTTAACAGGCACTTCTTGGTGCCTTTCTAAAAAGGCATTGGCCTTCGAAAATGGTTTAGAACCAAAGAAGCCTCGATAAGCGGCCAATGGGCTTGGGTGTGGCGCCATTAAAATCAGATGTCTTTCAGCATCGATTAGCCGCGCCTTTTGCTGGGCTGGCTTCCCCCACAGGATAAAAACCTTTGGCCTTTGATCAGCGCTAGCTGCCCTAATTGCTGCATCCGAGAGTTCTTCCCAGCCCTGTTTTTGATGACTATTGGCCTGACCGGCTGCCACCGTAAAAACCGTATTTAATAGCAAAACACCCTGGCTTGCCCATGTCGTTAAGTCATGACTGGGTCGGCCAGCGCCAATATCACTGGCTAACTCCTTTAAAATGTTGCGCAATGACGGCGGTGCTGCTAGGAAATCAGGCACCGAAAAGGCCAGGCCCTGGGCCTGATTTTCCCCATGATAAGGGTCTTGACCTAAAATAACCACTTTGGTTTTTGCCAATGGAGTCTTCTCAAAGGCCAAAAAAACGTTTTCACGCTTGGGGTAAACTGGTTTTTGGGGGTCTTGATAAACCTGATTTAAAAAAGATTCGGCATGTTGCTGATAACCTGCGGGCAAAAAAGGCGCCAACGCCTGGTCCCAATCAGTTTTGGTTAAAGAAAAATCAGCCATGGTGTATACTACTCCTAATAAGACATTTCACTAACACTGTACCAAAGAACAACACAAGAGAAAACGCCACCAGATACGTTTTTACCCAATCTTAAGGACTCTTTATGCTTAATCGAGAAAAACTACTCACCTTGAAAGAACAATACATAAACGATTCACAGTCATTAATCAAAATTGATACGGTCATCGAGATTCTGGCTGCCCTGGACCAGCAGCAACTACCGGATCACCGCTTCTCCAACCTCCTAGAAGATGTCACTACCCTAAGCCGCCACCCAGAACGCCTCCTTCTCGATGACGCATTAGCAGAACTAAGAGAAACCTTGATTGTTAACTACGGGCTTTGGTTTTTACCAAACGCAGATTGGGTCAAAGACTTGGCCCGCTTTGCCGGTCCCAGGCCAATTATTGAACTAATGGCCGGTAATGCTGCCCTATCAGCTGCACTAAAAGCACAGGGGCATGCCGTCAAAGCCATTGATAGCCTCGATTGGAGTGGACAAGATAATGAACGCCCAGAGCCCTGGACAACAGTCATCAAGCAAGATGCCCTCACGGCGGTCAAGGAAAGCTTGCAAGAGGCCAAGGATCCAAATTCACAGCCAATCTTTGTCATGGCTTGGGCGCCGGATACCAGCGATGATGACTGGCATATTTTGCAATATCTCCGTAGCCAACCCCAGCCCTTCCACCTCATCGTGATTGGCGAAAAAAATGGGGCCACCAATTCCAAACATTTCTGGCAGGAGGCTGATTTGGAATTAAACGATATGTTAAATCAGCATTATCGGGCCTTTGATATGATTCAGGATGCTGTTTATCTGGTGCATTGATAGTCAACAAATTTATTAATTCCAACAAAAAAGAAGGCTTTCGCCTTCTTTTTTTATCAACCTAAGTCAAAAACGGTTGACCTGATTTTTATAAAATTGGTGCCAGTAACCTGGCAACATACTGCTTAAAGACTAACCACCGGCCCTGTTGAGCAAAACTCTCCACCGTCTGCTCACTAGAAACAGCCAAGTCCTGCTCAAAGACATGGGCGAGATGATGGGCCAAATCAGAATCGTATAGAAAGGCATTCACTTCGAAATTAAGTTTAAAGGAACGATAATCCAAATTAGCTGATCCAACCGAAGCCAAGTGATTGTCGACGACCATCGTCTTAGCGTGCAAAAAGCCATTTTGGTAATAATAAATCTTGATTCCATACTTAGCTAGCTGGGCGGCATAGTATTGGGTTGCTCGATAAACAAAGGGATGATCTGGCATGCAGGGCACCATAATTCGCACATCAACCCCCGAATTAGCAGCAATTCGCAAAGCATCAAAAGTTGAATCATCCGGAATTAAATAGGGCGTTTGAATCCAACAACGTTTTTTAGCCAATTGAATCAAACGGATATAGCCCATCTTGATCTGCTCGTCATCCGTTTCAGGACCGGAAGTAACAATTTGTAAATTCGATTTACCCTGCAACGCTAATTGCAATGGTGGGAAATAACGGTCTGATATCACCGCCATTGGCCGCTTTGGCTCAGAAGCGTTCCAATCCAACAAGAAATGAGCTTGAAGTGAGTAGACTCCGGAGCCCGTCATCCGTAAATGCGTATCACGCCAATGACCAAATTTTTTATCCCGGCCAAGGTACTGATCGCCAATATTAAAACCACCAACATAGCCAACTTGCCCATCAATCACCACGATTTTACGGTGATCACGAAAGTTCAACTGAAAATCAATCAGCGTTAGTCGCCGCTTCAAGAATGGCACAGCATGACCGCCCGCCTCTCGCAACGGTGCAAAGAACCGCTTGGTCGTTCCAAAGGAACCCAAGGCATCGTAAATGACGTGCACCTCAACGCCTGCTTGAGCCCGTTCAACCAAAATATCTCTGATTTCATGGCCCAACTGATCACTATAAAAAGTATAAAACTCGAGGTTAATACTTTCCTGTGCCTGCCTTAAATCCTCTTTTAAGCGGTCAAAAAAATCAACACCCGAAGTAAAAATCTTAACATGATTTTTCGTAGCTAAGGACGTCTGATTAATATTTTGAAACAGCGTGACCAAGGAGCGGGCTTGAACTAAGGAGGCCTGCGTTTCATTGACACGTGTCACAAAGCCTTCTCTTTTACCCCGCTCATCAGCTTCTTGAATCAAATCGGCGATTTTTTCATTCATCGCCGAAGTATCTTGCCCTTGGTAGGCAAAAAGCCGGCGCTGTGATAGCTTCCGGCCCGCAAAAGAATAAATAATAAAACCAAGGACCGGAATTAAAATCAGGACTAAAATCCAAGCCCAAGTAGCGGCGATGTCTCGTGGTTCACGAAAAACCGTGATAACGGCGACAGTCGTGTTAATAATTAAAAGTACTACTAGTGTTGTTAGCATCTGCTTCCCTTTATTTCACCCTGTGAAAGTCCGGTTTTTTACCAAGTGCTAGTCCTTAGTATTCCATCAAAGCAACAAAAGGTACTTCGCCGGCTTCCATAATCTTCTCTCGACCGTGAAGGTCCTCTAATTCAATAATAAAGGCCACTCCAGCCACAACGCCACCTAATTCTTCAACAATCTTACGGGTGGCATTGATCGTTCCGCCAGTTGCCAAAAGGTCATCGACAATCAAAACCCTTTGACCTGGCTTAATGGCATCCTCGTGGATTTCCAATTCGTTGACACCACCATACTCCAATGTGTAAGAAGCAGAAACTGCCTTACGTGGTAACTTACCAGACTTACGTGCTGGTACAAAACCAATGCCCATGGCATAGGCCAATGGCGAACCAACAATGAAGCCACGTGATTCTGGCCCAGCAATCAAGTCGACATCTAAATCTTTGGCAAAGTCCACAATTTGATTAATTGCTTGCTTATAGGCTGGTCCATCACCCATCAAAGGTGAGATATCACGGAAAGAAACACCAGGTTCTGGATAATCTTCCACTGTGGCTACATAATCATGTAAATCAATTTTACTCATTTTTATTTCCTCGAGCCGGGTTCATTAACCGGCAAAATACCGCTGGTATGTGACAGAGTTTGCCAAGGGCTTTTTACTGGTACTTGGTAAACACAAAATGGTCCCTGCATTCATTTTAACAAAACCGAGGTCCAAAAAGACCTGAATCATTAATTTAAATTGCTTTTCTTGCATTGAAAGTTCGGATAATACAACTTCTAGATGCCCGATAATGTCCAAATTTTGGTGTCCATACAAATATTTATATAGTCTGGCAAAGTCTTGGCTACTCGTTTGACCGATTGCCTGTGCCAATGTTTTGGATGAATTTTTAACCGCAGCTTGTGCAGTCTGTGCCGTTTGGGTAACTTGTTTTCTAACCTGGTGCACAACTGGATCAATTGACGTAGGCTGATTTTGCTCAACCTCGACAAAGGCCAAATCTTCCAGCATCAGCTGCAACCTAGTTTTGCCGGCAAAGGTATTAACGCCAACCTTACCCGCCAGTGTCGCTTGCGTCTTCTCTTGGGCTTCTTTCACCAAATCAGGCTGGTTGAAGGCCAAAGCCTCGACAAAGCCCCGACCGCCACGAATATTAAGCTTTAAGTGCTGATTTAACGCCCCCATCGACTGCACCGATTCTAGCGGCACATCTTCAACGGCAATGACCGGCTGTGGGTTGCCCTGGCCAAATGGTTCAAGCAACGCTAACTGCTGGTAAAAATCAGGCGTCAAAATGCGTGGCTGCACAACCAAGTTAACAGCCAATTTTTGATCGGCAAATTGTAGGTTAGCCCCATCTTGTTGAACCAAGTTTTGGACTACCGGCAATTCATCTGGCATCATGCTGACCCCTAAGGCACCAGCATGGCCACCAAAGCTAGTGAAATGGTCCGCATAGACCTGTAAGAAGGCGTGCAAATCAAAGTCCCCAAAGGACCGGCCAGAGCCCTTATAGACACCATCAACGAGTGAAAGAACCACCACGGGCTTTTTCACTAATTCAACTAGGCGGGCAGCGACAATGCCAAGAATTCCTTGATGCCAATCTTGGCCCGCAATCAACAAAATGTTGGTCTCCTGATTTTTTTCGTCTAATGCCTGCTCTTTTGCCTGGTCAAAGACGGTGTCCACTAAGGACCGACGCTCATCGTTGAGCTGTTCGACTTCCTTAGCAATCGCCTTGGCCCGGTCTAAATCCTTTGTTAGCAAAAGTTCCAACCCTAGCTGACCATTGGCCAATCGACCAATCGCGTTTAACCGTGGCGCAATTTTGAAACCAATTGTTTCGGCTAAAATCGCTTGCCCCTTGGCATGCTTCGCACTCTTTAACAGGGCTGCTAAACCAGGTCTAGGATTTTCCTCAATTTGCTTGAGTCCCCAAGTCACAAAGGCCCGGTTTTCATCAGTCAAAGAAACCACATCGGCAACCGCCCCCATAGCAACTAGGTCCAAAAATTCCACTGGTAAGTCTTCCAATGATTCGGCCGGCTGCCCATCGGCTAAGATTGCCTGGGCAACCTTAAAAGCGACTCCCGCTCCTGACAAATCAGAAAAGGGATAATTGCCTTCTGGGTGACGCGGGTGGATGATGGCATAGGCTTCAGGCAGGGTTTCTGGCAATGCGTGATGGTCAGTCACGACCACATCAACGCCAGCACCTTGCGCCCAAGCAATCGCCTCATGGCCACTCACGCCATTATCAACGGTGATAATCAAGCTAGCACCGGTTTCTTCAACCAGACGTTGGTAAGTTGTCAAATTGGGTCCATACCCGTCTTTGAAACGATTTGGAATGTAAGGCGTTACTTCCGCCCCAAGCGATGTCAGTGTTTCCACCATAATCGCGGTACTCGTGATACCGTCGACATCATAGTCACCATAAACCAAAATTGGTTCGGCAGTAAAGACCGCTTCTTGAATCCGATCCACCGCCTTTTCCATATCGAAAAATTCGCTTGGATCATGAATACTTTGAAAATCAGGATGCAAAAAGGCTTGTGCCTCTTTCACATCCTTGATGCCGTTTTGCACCAAAAAACCTGCTGTAACTGGGTTTAAATGTAATTGTTCCTGTAACCGTTGGCTACTCATTTGATCTGGTTGGTCTAACAACCGCCAATTACTTGGTACCATGCTGCTCCTTCTTGAATGGGACATCAACAACGTCGAAGTCACGGGCAACATAGGTATTTGGGAACAAATGTTTCACATCGCTAATGAACTTCTTTAATAATGGGCCAATATAGCGGGCAGAAATGTGGACCAAGACTAATTTGCCAACATGACTGTCCAGCGCTAAGTTAGCCGCATCACGGGAGGTTGAATGTCCATGTGCCCGTGCTAATTTACTTTCTTCCTTACTTTGACCATAGGTTGATTCGTGGACCAAAACGTCTGCGCCTTGCGCCAAAATCTTTGCCTGGTCGTTTGGAAGTGTATCCAAAATAAAGGTCACGACCCGTCCCGGCTGGGCTGGGCCAAGGTAATCCTGGCCGTTAATCACACGACCATCATCCAAAGTGACTGTTTCGCCAGCCTTTAAGCGACCATAAACTGGACCGGCCGGGATTTGATCAGCCTTTACCTTGTCAATCAGCAACTCACCTGGGTGAGGCTTTTCTTCGACCCGAAAACCCCAGGCTTCAATCCGGTGCTTCAAGGGAGCTGCTATCACGCGGAAGGTTTCATCTTCAAAAATCGTCCCAACCTCAATTTCCACATAGTGAACCGGGTAAGACAAGTGCGTATCTGAAACCCGCAAAGCCGTTTGCACAAAGGACTTCAGACCCTTGGGACCATAAATCGTCAATGGTTCGCTTTTATCAGCACCCTGAAAAGACCGTGAGGACAATAAACCAGGCAAACCAAAAATATGGTCGCCATGTAAGTGGGAAATAAAAATTTTTTCAATCTTCCGTGGGCGAATCGTTGTTTGCAAAATTTGGTGCTGGGTCGCTTCCCCGACATCAAAAAGCCACACAGCATTCCGCTCATCAAGTAGCTTCAAAGCAATGCTGGCCACATTGCGAAATTTAGATGGTTGGCCCGAGCCGGTTCCTAAAAATTCCAGTTCCATCGGTCTTGTCCTTTATCCTATATCCGATCTACCGATGTTTACTAGTACAAATTAATCGTCTGCTAATTCACTCTTAATATCATCCAATAGGTCGCGTTCTTCATTTGTAAATACCCGATCTTCTAATAAATCAGGTCGACGCAGGTACGTCTTTTTTAACGCTTCTTTTAACCGCCATTCAGCGATTTTACCGTGGTTTCCAGAAGTTAAGACTTCTGGTACGGTTAGGCCACGAAAGTCCGCTGGTCGCGTGTATTGTGGGTATTCCAGCAAGCCATCAGCAAAGGAATCACCTTCTGCCGATTCCGCATTGCCCAAAACATGAGGCAAAAAGCGAACCGTTGCATCAATCATGACCATCGAGGCCAGTTCCCCACCAGTTAAAACATAATCACCCAGTGAAAGTTCTTCGTCTACCAAGGTCTTGATTCGCTCATCATAACCTTCATAATGACCGGCAATAAAAGTTAAGTGATCATAGTTGGCCAATCGTTTTGCATCCGTGTGGTCAAACTTCTTACCAGCCGGATCCAACAAGATAACATGCCCCGCACTTTTTTCAGAGCTATTTTCCTTGACGGCCTCTAAGGCATCAAAAATTGGTTGGGGCGTGAGCAACATGCCAGCCCCACCACCGAAGGGATAGTCGTCAACATTATTATGTTTGTTTGTCGTGTAATCACGAAAATCAGTCACGGCAAAGTCGAGATCACCACGATCAATTGCTTTACCGATAATTGACTGACGCATTGGTGCAAACATGTCTGGAAAAAGGCTTAAAACATCAATTTTCATCGTCAAATAGCCCTTCCAAGACATCAATGGTAATCACCTTATCAGCCACATTGACCTCTTTTACGACATCATCGATAACCGGAATTAAGCCATCCTTGCCCTTGGGACGCTTCATAATCCAAACGTCGTTGGCACCAGTCGTCATAATTTCCTTGATTTCACCCAAGGTCTGCCCGTCTAAGTCAACAACGGTGCAGCCAATAATTTCGTTGTAGTAATATTCCCCATCATCAAGGTCATCCCGGTCTTCTTCATCAACGAAGACGTCCTGGCCCTTAAAAATTTCAACTTGGTTAATATTATCAACACCCTCAAAGGTGACCAACCACATGCCCTTATGAACGCGGGCCTTTGCAATCGTCTCCTTGACGTATTGTCCCTGGTCCAAGCGGTAGATGGCTTGTCCCTTTTGAAAGCGGTCGTCAGCAAAGTCCGTAATGGCTTTGATTTTTAACTCACCACGAATGCCATGTGTATTGACAATTGTTCCAATTTTAAAGTAATTTTTTGTTTCCATACTCTCTATTATAGCAAAGCTTTGCTTATCTTAGCTTGTTCAAAAAGAAAAAAACTACCAAATGAACTTTGGTAGTTTCCACTTTATAAACCAGTTTGTCTTAAACCAATTCCAACAAGTCAGCCTTCTTAGCTGATGCTGGGTAGTCGATACCTTGGGCGTCCAAGTATGCCTTGATTTCAGCAACCTTGTTCTTAGCCGTTGGCTTTTCAGAAGAAGCAGCTGCTTCTTCCTTAGCTGCTGGCTTAGCAGCAGCTGACTTCTTTGCCTTAGCAGGCTTTTCAGAAGCTGCAGCAGCCTTTTGTTCAGCATACTTAGCCATGATACCAGCCTTTGACAACAAGTTACGAGCTGTGTCAGATGGTTGTGCACCATTTGCCAACCAAGCCAAGATCTTAGCTTCGTCCAACTTTACTTCTGCTGGAACAGCGATTGGGTTATAAGTTCCCACTGTTTCGATAAAACGACCATCACGTGGTGAACGTGAGTCAGCGATAACAACGCGGTAGAATGGACGCTTCTTAGCGCCCATCCGCTTCAAGCGAATTTTAACTGCCATAATGTAATTCCTCCGTATTTCTTTACTTGTCTATTATGCCAAATATCAAAAACGATGTCAAGTGTTTTTACTTGACATCGTTTTTTTAAAATCAAAATAACTGATTTTTAAGCTTCAAAACCTTCTGCTAAAGCGGCTGGATAATACTTCCGAACCAAATCAGCTTCAGCCTTTGACAATTCTGGGAAGGCCTCATCGGCTCCCAAATCTTCGTGATAGCGACGGTCACGTGGTGACAAACCACCGCGAGCCTTTTCAACTAAGACAGGAACGTCATCAAAGCTTGGCACAGCAGCTGTTGCCTCTTCGCGGTCCTTCAAGTCTAGTTGTGAGACCATCAAAATCAAACGCAAGTCTAAGTTCAAATCAGGCAAAACGCTCTTCTGATCAGCCGTCAAGTACAAAGTCATCGCTGCTTCGGAATTCTTACCAACCAAACCGTCTGTTCGAGCAGCTTCGATTGCCTTATTAGCTGCCGAACGCAGTGCAAAGACCGTTTCCCACTTAACCATCATGTCAGCAGTTTCTGGCAAGTCCTCTACAGTTGGCATGTCTTGCAAATAAGCGTACTTCGTGTTGGTATGTGGGATATATGACCAGATTTCTTCAGCCGTATGTGGCAAGACTGGCAACATCAACTTCGTTAAGGCCGTCAAAATCTCGTAGAAGACAGATTGCATTGAACGACGCAAAGCAGAATCCGGTGCTTCGACATAAACAACATCCTTGGCAACATCCAAATAGAAGGCCGACAAGTCAACGTTAATAAAGTTAATCAAACGAGAGTAGATTTCATTGAGGCGGTAGTTGTCATAACTATCCTTCAAATCAGCGACCAAGTTGTTCAACAAGACCGTTGCATATTGGTCATGGGCAGCACGGTCTGCAAAGGCAACCTTGTCAGTATCGTAATCAAAGTCAGACGTGTTGGCCAACAAGAAACGCATGGTGTTACGAATCTTACGATAAGAATCAGCAACTTGCTTCAAAATTTCATCTGAAACCGGCATATCTTGGGACGTATCAACTGAGATGGTCCACAAACGCAAAATTTCAACACCAAACTTGTTACCAACATCCAATGGTGAAATCGTGTTTCCCAATGACTTGGACATCTTGTTACCCTTACCATCCAAAGTAAAGCCTTGTGATAGCAAGTTCTTGTAAGGTGCCTGGCCCGTTACGGCCACAGAAGTAATCAATGAAGAGTTAAACCAACCACGGTACTGGTCAGATCCTTCCAAATACAAATCAGCAGGGTAATCCAATTGAGGGCGTTGACGCATTACCCCATTCCAAGAGGAACCAGAATCGAACCAGACATCCATGATGTCTTCTTCCTTCTTGAATTGACCATTTGGTGAATGTTCGTTCGTATAACCTTCTGGCAATAGGTCCTTGGCTTCACGTTCAAACCAAACGTTTGAACCATGCTTTTCAACCAATTGGGCAACGTGCTCAATAATGTCAGCATCCAAAATGGCTGTTCCATCTTCTGCATAGAAGATTGGCAATGGCACGCCCCAAACACGTTGACGAGAGATAACCCAGTCACCACGACCAGCAATCATGTTGTGCAAGCGCTTTTGCCCCCATGCTGGGAAGAAATTAACCCCATCAATTTGGTCCAAAATATCCTGACGGAAGTTATCAATTGACGCAAACCATTGTGGCACAGCCCGCCAAATAATTGGCTTCTTTGTTCGCCAGTCAAATGGGTATGAGTGGGTAATCTTTTCCTTCGCCAAGAACAACCCGGCATCCGTCAACTTGGTAATCACTGTTCCAGTAACGTCATCATAGAATCGGCCTTCAAAATCAGGACCCGCATTCTTGGTCATGTTTCCCTTTTCGTCAACGGTCACAACAACCTCTAGGCCATATTGCTTTGAAACGTTGTAATCGTCTTCACCAAAGCCAGGAGCCGTGTGAACCAAACCAGTTCCAGAGTCCAAAGTAACGTGGTCCGCATTCATGACCACTTCTTCGGCATCAGCATCCCATGGGTGGTAAGCCGTAATCTTATCCAAGTCTTGACCCTTATATGAGTCCAATACTTCGTAATCTTCCCAACCAAACTTTGGCGCAACCGTTTCCAACAATTCCTTGGCCACGACATACTTCTTGTCTTGACCAGCTGGCTTTACCAAAACATAGTCAAAATCAGGACCTAAGGTAATTCCACGTGAAGCGGTAACTGTAAATGGTGTCGTTGTCCAAACAACCAAGTAAGTATCACCATCCAAGATACCCTTGCCATCCTTAACACGGTTGGCATAGAACAATGAAGTTGACTTGATGTCGTGGTATTCAATTTCGGCTTCCGCCAAAGCTGATTCAGATGACCATGACCAATACACTGGCTTAGCACCTTGGAAAATGTAACCCTTCTTGGCCATCGTACCAAAGACGCGCAATTGAGCGGCCTCGAATTCAGGCTGCAAAGTAATGTATGGGTTTTCCCAATCGGCCATAATCCCCAAGCGCTTAAAGTCATTGCGTTGCTTATCAACTTGCTCCAGCGCAAAATCTTTAGCCAAGTTACGCCATTCGCTCTTTGGCATTGACTTCCGGTCATGACCAGCCTTCGTTAACTGTTGCTCGATTGGCAAACCGTGTGTATCCCATCCAGGAACATAGGGTGCATAGTAACCATTCATGTTCTTGTAGCGAACAATAATATCCTTGGTAATCTTGTTTAAAGCGTGACCCAAGTGAATGTTTCCATTGGCATAGGGAGGGCCATCATGCAAGTTAAAGTGTGGCTTCTGTTCGTTTTGTGCCAGCCGTTGTTCATAAAGGTTGTCATCGTACCAGCCTTGTTGCCGTTCTGGCTCCGTTGTTGGCAAAGAGCCTCGCATCGGAAATGCTGTTTTTCCTAAATTCAATGTGTCTTTATACTTCATAAGAGACTCCTTTCAATAAACGAAAAAACGTCCTGTGCCCCAAAATTGGGACAACAGGACGTCTTTTACGTGGTACCACCTATCTTCCGCTGATCAATAGTCAACGCTCTAACTGGCGATAACGGGCCAAGCCGTCAAACTTACTCCTAGTTCAGTTTGATCAAGGGTAAGGGATGTAAAAGAATTGAGGGAGTGACCATCTTTCACCGGACATGGCTCGCTAACACTATCAACTTTTTTAAACTGACTTACACCGTTAATAACTAATTTTTACTTGGGTTGACCGTTTTCAGGGAAAACGACCACCGTTGGATCTGCAACTTCTGCTTCCACTTCAACCGTTTCGCTTTCAACAGGCTTTTCTTCCCCCTCACCAGGTTCGATTGGTCCCTTAGCAAAACTTGGCACTTCTTTAATGTCAGTTGGCAATGGCTTTTCAGCAGTACCTTCTTGATTGTCATCGTTGACTACAGTTGGCACTGTTGCTTCTGAAGCAGGCTTCAACCAATGGTTCGTTTCACCTAAAACCTTTTCGGATAATTCAGAGGCAGGCAATTTGTTGACTGCCTGTGACAGCTGCCCCTGTTCAAGCAACGCCTTTTGTTGGTCAATTAATGACAGGAATGATTGGCGGAAACTATCAACTCGCTGACGCAAGCGATTTTGCTCGTCAATTAAGTCAACATTTTCTTGTGCCAAACGGGCAGATTCAGCTTCGGCCTTTTGGCGGGCCTCATCAACAATTTGCTTGGCTTCATCTTGGGCATGGGTCAACTGTGACTTTACTTCAGATTCCGTCTCAGAGCGCAAACGTGAAGCAGCACTTTGGGCAAACATGATTGATTCATTCACTTGATCACGTTCGCCTTCAAGCTCATCAATGCGATTTTGTTGCTGACGAGTTTGCTGTTGTAACTTCTCAAAATCAGTCAATAAAGTACGGTAATCATTATTAACTTCATCCAAGAAAGAATCAACTTCGCGTGCCACATATGCCTTTGAGCCCTTGCGGGTGAATTCATGATTTAAAATCTCATCTGGTGTTAATGCCATCTTATCTCTCTGCCTCCCGAATTCATCTCATCGATGAATAATATTAAAAACTGCTTTGATTTTATCCTTTTTACTCTGCCCTGACAAGCTTTCTAAGCAAATTCTTCCATATTTTCTCACTGAAATCACATCTTTTAAAGAAATTTGCCGGTCTACTCGATCAATAACGGCCCAATTGACTTGCACAGAACCATTAGCGACTAAATCCTGCGCCTTCGCGCGTGGCAGATTAAATGCTGCAGCTACCACAACATCAAGACGCAATGAATTGACTAATAAGAACTGTTCTTCACCGTCTTCTTCCTTTTGGAAGGCGTGATTAAAGCTGATTTCTCGCCAGTTCGTCTTCACCTTACCAATTCGATCAATTTCTTGTCGAATAAAGTCGACCAGCAACTGATCAACCGCTAATTGAACTTGGCCCTGACTTGCTTTGACGACGATATCACCAAAGCCTGATCGCTCAAGTCCTGTATGCACTAGTGCACCTAAAATATCTTTATGGCGCAGGCTAACAAATTTAACCGGAAAGACTAATTCTAATAAGACTAGTTGAAAATCACTTTCCTCAATCTCATAAAAATCAGGTGCAATCACAACCCGCTTCGATTCAGCTTGGTCAAAGATACCATCCTCGACCATTTTTAAGCCTGAACGCTGGTTGACAAGCGTATGAACAATATAACGCTGGCGTGGATTTAAAAACTTCGTTAGAACCAGCCGATAGTCCATTTCCGCTTGATCAACCCAATCCAAAGCTTGTTTCACAAAATCGCTCTCACTCTCGTGAAAATGCTGAGCGATCGCCTTTTGATCATTCATTTAAAAGAACCATGCCAAGGCATATTGTGCGAAATCCAAGACAATGAAGGCGATCAATGGTCGTAAGTCTAAAATGCCAATTGGTTTGATGAAAGAAAAGCAGGACAAATAAGGGGTGATAATCTTGCCCAATTCGCGGCCAAACCAAGTGTTATAAGCACCGGGGAACCATGACATCAAGACATAGACAATCAGTGCGTAAGAATAAATCTTAAGCAGCCACGCAATAATCGTGACTAATAGTAGTCCAAACATAAATTTTAATACCGACCTTGATTATCAAGGTTTTCACTCATAGAGCCGGCTACTTCATAAGTTGATGGTGTCAGCAAGAAAATTTTCTCACCAACTCGTTCCATCGAACCAGAAACAGCGTAAACAGCTCCGCCAATATAGTCTAAGATTCGCATGGCTTGTTCCTCTTCCAATTGGGAAAAGTTTACAATCACGGCATCACCTTCAATCACTTGACTAGCAATTGCTCGTGAGTCTGCATAAACCTTAGGTTCGAAAAGTGCAATACGCCCCTGTGCTACCCCGGCCTGACTCTGATTTTTAAAAGCGGTCATTTGCTTATTGTTGGTAGCAGGCTTTTGCTTTTGAACAGGTTGCTGTGGTTCTTGCACCTCTTCATAGCGCTCTTCTTCGTAGTAATCATCATCACCTGAAAACAGGCGCTTAATCCCATCAAATGCCATCAATCAATCCCCCTTATCGCTTCTTGAAGAATGGTGGCTTATCATCATCCTCGTTTGACAAGTCTAAATCAATTCCTTGGTTGACCGGTTCAACGGGATCAAAAGCTTTCTTCTGAACCCCTTCGAACTGACCAGCTTGGTTACTTGGCCGCTTGCTAGTCGTGATATCCCAATTTTCAAAAGGATCATCCTTACCAGCAACGTTTTGATTGAGTGGTTGGTCCTGGCCAGTTCGAGCGAAAAGACCATTTTGCGCTGACTCTGCGGCTGGCTGTTCTTGCTTTGCTGAACGCTTCACAGGTTGAACACCGCCAGCTTGCAAACCAGTAGCAATTACTGTAATTCGAATTGAATC
This sequence comes from Fructobacillus evanidus, assembly GCF_963580165.1. Lineage (NCBI taxonomy): Bacteria > Bacillati > Bacillota > Bacilli > Lactobacillales > Lactobacillaceae > Fructobacillus > Fructobacillus evanidus. The sequence continues at coordinate 95,961 of NZ_CAUZLM010000001.1, read as the reverse complement.
ACCCAAATCTTCGTCAACAGAAGTTCCAAAGATAACGTTCACATCGCGACCAGCCTCTTGGTTAATCACATCAGCAGCAGTCTGTGCTTCGTACAATGACAAATCAGGACCACCGGTAATGTTCAACAAGACATCCTCAGCCCCTGACATATCAACTTCAAGCAATGGTGAGGAAATGGCTGCCTTTGTTGCATCGCTTGCGCGAGACTCACCATTGGCAACCCCAACACCCATCAAAGCTGGTCCGGCATTTTGCATAACAGTCTTCACATCGGCAAAATCCAAGTTAATGAAACCAGGGTTGGTAATCAATTCTGAAATACCACGAACACCTTGAGCAACAACGTCATCAACAATCTTAAAGGCTTCCGACAATGGCGTCTTCAAATCGATTCGGTCCTTCAGTTTTTCGTTGGTAATCACGATCAAAGAATCAACAGATTCGGACAAGGCTTGCAAACCTTCAACCGCATACTTTGACCGCTTTGGTCCTTCCCATGAGAAAGGACGAGTAACAACGGCAACCGTTAGGGCCCCCATTTCTTTAGCAGCCTTAGCGACGATTGGGGCAGCCCCGTTTCCGGTTCCACCGCCCATTCCGGCTGTCACAACAACCATGTCGGCGCCTTCTAAAGCTGATTTAATTTCTTCTTCTGATTCTTCGGCAGCCTTAGCACCACGCTCAGGGTTTGAGCCGGCACCAAGTCCACCTGTTAATTTAGGTCCAATTTGAACCTTTTGACGGGCCTTTGACTTTTCTAAGGCTTGGACATCAGTATTGGCAACAATAAAGTCAACCCCTTGGATGCCTTCGTCAATCATATGGTTAACCGCATTAGACCCACCACCACCAACACCAATGACCTTGATGATAGCGCCGGCTTGATCCTGCGTTTCGTCGATTGTAAAATCCATGAAAGTTACTCCTTTGGGAATGTTTTATTCGTTGTCGTCTGGTTCTGCAAACAAGGAGGCGAGCGTCGACTTTACTCGTGAAAATACTCCTGATTTCTTTTCGGCTGGGTCAAGGTAGACCCCTTCCTCACCTTGTGCTTCAATCACATCGGTTTCGCCAGTATCAACTAAGTGATAATGGCTAGCCTGGTCCTTTGCTACTTCTTCAAGCTGCTGGCCCATTAAGACCGCTTTGATTTCCAAAGCTAAGTTACTTTGAAACGCTTGATGAGAAGCATAGGCCAAGGCCCGGGCAAAACTAGGGTGGCGTAAGCCAATCTGTGTTGGCTGTGCCACCTGGACATTTGAACCAAAATGTTCTTGCGCTTTGGCTAGTACCCCGGGCGTTGCCGCGTTACCACCGGTGATGAGAAAACCACCGGGAAGTTCTTCGGCACCAATCGCCTGCAATTGCTGGTCCAAACGATCAAAAATTTGGTCGTAGCGCGCTGCCATAATTTCAGACAAATACTGCTCGTCAACCGGTTTTTTCTCCGTCAAGCCAACGGCATTCACATAAAATTGCTGCTTAGCCGATGCTTGGTAAGGGTCAGCCGACCCATACTTTTTCTTAATGGATTCAGCTTCATCCACGCTAATACCAAGAACCGTCGAGATATCCTTAGTAACCTGGATACCACCCTCGTAGTCCACGGTCATGTACTTTACCTTGTGGTCATGGACGACGGAAGCGGTTGACTGACCACCAGCTAAGTCAATTAGAATTGCACCAAAGTCTTGCTCGGCATCATTTAGAAAAGCTGGTGCCAAGGCGATTGGTGCCAAAACCAGCGACTGCATTTGTAGACCGGCCTTTTTAACGGCAGTCTTCATTGTGTCAACAATCTTACTTGGTGCCAAATAAGCTAAGCCTTGCACTTCCAGTCGAACCCCAATCATATCGGTTGGGTCTTTAATCCCATCAAAGCCATCGACGATAAATTCGTTGGGCAAAAACTCAACAACTGTTTGGTCTTGAACTGAAAGTGAATCGAGAGCCTGATGGGTCACATTGACGACATCTTGGTTCGTAATTTGTTTATTTTGATTTTCAATCGAGACAAGTCCGGTCACCGTTTGGATGTCCACATGGTTGGCTGGCAAACCAACAACTACCTCGTTAATTTCAATATTTGCCTTTGCAGCAGCCTGTGAAACTGCCTGTGAAATGGCCTCAGCCGTTTGGTTGATGTCAACAATCACGCCACGGCGTAAACCAGCACCCGGAGCACTGCCCGTGGCAATGACGTTGAAGCGACCATTTTCGCTTTGGGCAACAACCACTTTGACCATGGTTGTCCCGATATCTAATCCAACTATCACGCCATCTTGGGTCATGCAAATTTCCCCTCTTTTTAATAAAATTTAGAAACTAAACCTAAAAATAATCTTATCATATTCTACCTTAGTCTGGTAGGGCTTAGAGCCAATTTATGAGTAAGTTTTTTCGTTATGAACCGTTATACGGATATGAGTATGACCCATACTGTAAATCAACGACTCCAGTTGAAGACATTTGTGCCGCAATCCCTGCATAATACTGCATTTTGTCGGCCAACGTCTTTTGACTCGCATAAACCGTATTGCCGTCATTCATCGACAAAATCAACTTATCGCTATTATTGGCATCTGGCGCAAATTTAATCTCACCGATGTCTTGTCGAATTGGTTGGTCCAAAGAAGAGACTGCTTTGGCCACCTTTTTAATCCTCGTCACAGAAGAAAAATTGGTATAGACAGGGCCCTGTCCATCAACTTGATTAATTTTACTCTGATTGCCAGCCGAATCGAGTTGGTACCACTGATCCCCCTTTTTTAAAAAGCCGGCATTAATCTTTTCACCAGCCTCAATAGAGACAGTACTTTTTGTCAATGAAATTTTCACCTGCGAAATTTTATCGTTACTTCTTTTTAGTTTTTGTTCTAAAAACGTTTCCTGAAAGAAAACTTGGTAACGGTAATCACCAGGCTTAATCCCGACTTCTTTTTCAATTGTTTCAGTTGGGATATTGCCAGCATCAACATTAACCGTTGTAATTTTCACCCAAGGTTGCCAAATCACTAAAATGACTGCGATGACTGCCAAAAAAGCCAGGGTCACGAAGGCACTGGTCCACTTTGGGTGCATTTGCATTGTCATTTTAATTCTTTGCAAGGCAATTACTCCTAGTCCTTGGTTACTGATTTAATCAAACGATAGAACCGGTCACCAGCATCAGTGATTCCAACGGCTGCCGATTGTGCCTTCATAGCTTCGGCCTGTTGGTCATCCAATAGCAAGGCATCAGCAGCCTTAACCAATGATTCACCATTAAAATCAGGTTCCTTAATTGACAAGGCGGCGCCCGCATCAACTAAGGCACTCGCATTCTTTGTTTGATGGTCACCCGTCACAAATGGCGATGGTACTAAGATGGCTGGTAGACCAAGAGCCGTTAATTCGGCAATTGATGTCGCCCCTGCTCGAGAGACCAAGACATCCGCTTTCTTCATCACAGCTGGCATATTATCAATATAAGGTAATACCTTAATATGATCACCAAGTGTTAGGCCGCGCTCTTGTAACAAGCGGTTAAAGTTATCAATTCGTTTTGGTCCAGCCACCAAAACAACCTGGTAAAGGCGATCGTTGAATGTTGAAATGGCATCAAGAGTTGCCAGATTAATGGCTGGTGCACCCTGTGACCCACCAAAAATTAACAACGTCTTTTTGTCATCCTCTAACCCATAGCTCGTCCATGAAAAATCAGAATGGAGGTTCGCCACTTCCTGTGCTCTAGGGTTACCAATCAGTTCCGTCTTGTCGGCCGGGAACTGGTCCTTGGCTGCTTCAAAGCCTAAGCCAATTTTTGTCGCCTTTTTAGCCAAAAACTTGTTGGTTACACCAGCGACTGAATTCTGCTCATGAATAACTGTTGGAATACCCATCTGCTGTGCGGCATACAAAACAGCACCGGAAACATAACCACCAGTACCGACAACAACATCGGGCTGAAAATTCTTTAAAATTTTCTTGGCAGCGGCAGTTGCCTTCAAAAATAGATAAACCGTCTTAAAGTTGGTTAATGAAAGCGAACGCGAAAAGCCTTGGACATCCAATTGCATAAAGGGCAGATTGGTCTTTGGTACGATTTGCTTTTCAACCCCGCGGAAAGAACCAATGTACAAAAATTCTGCCTCTGGTTCTTTTTCCTCAATGATTTTGGCCAAAGCTAAGGCCGGATAAATATGGCCACCCGTTCCACCACCTGATAACACTACTTTCATCTTTGCTCTCCTTACCCAATCTGCAAACTATTTTTTAAGGCTTGTTCGTAGGCATCCCCACGAATTTCAAAATTAGGATACTGATCCCATGAAGCGGCTGCCGGTGAAAAGAGAACGACCTCTCCAGGCTTAGCCATCTGAACAGCCAATGGCGCCGCTTCTTCAACTGATTTCACAACCGTTACCGGCAAATTCAAAGAATCGGCCAAAGCCTTCACCTTATCGTGGGTTTCACCAAAGGCAATGACCTGACGAACATACTTTAAGTCTGGGGCCAAGCGGGACAAGTCATCACCACGGTCCAATCCACCAGCCAACCAAACGACTGGTTGGTTAAAGGCCGACAGAGCCGCTTGTGTTGCTTCAATGTCAGTTGCCTTTGAATCGTTATAATATAGAACGTCTTGATTTTTAAACAAAAATTCCAACCGGTGCTTAACACCGGAAAAAGTTTTCAAGACATCAATAATGCCGGCTGGGTCAGCACCTGCAACCGTTGCTGCCGCCGTTGCCGCCAAAACATTTTCCAGGTTTGGCTGGCCAACGAGCTTAACGTCTTTGAAAGGCATTAGTTTCTGTCCTGCAAAAACCAGGTCATCACCACTTTGATGAGCATAAGCCGTTTGGTCTTGGTCATCAAAGAGCAGAACCTGAGCAGCTGTCTTACTTTCAATTAATGGCGTATCTGGTCCCTGCCCATTTAAAATCAGTACCTGATCAGGCCGTTGATCCTCAGTGACGTGAATCTTAGCTGCTAAGTAAGCCGTCCTCGTATGGTGAAAGTCCATATGGTTTGCAAAGACATTGGTAATCACGGCAATATCAGGCTGAATCGTTGGAATTCCAACTAGTTGGAAAGAAGATAATTCTAAGACAAGCGTATCATCCTTGGTCAACGAACCAACAACCTGACAAACTGGCGTGCCAATATTGCCAGCAACAACGACTTTTCCTTGTTTTGGATCCGCTTGCAACATCTTCCCCAAAAGCGTCGTAGTTGTCGTCTTCCCATTTGAACCGGTCACAACAATCAAGCGTCCAGTAAAGGTCGACAGAGCAACAGCAACTTCCGTCAAAATTGGAATCTTCAGCCGTTCGGCCTTTTCCAGCAATGGTTGTTCGTAATGGATACCTGGATTTTTAACGACGAAATCAGTTCCATCAGCCAAAGATTCTGCTTGGTCATTTTCTGCAAAGACAACACCTGCAGCTTTCAAGGCTTTGACATCGGCATCTTCTTCAATTTTGTCCCGATTGGCAACCGTAACCTGTGCGCCAAGCTCAACCAGACGCTCGGCAGCGGCCTTTCCTGATTTGGCCCAGCCCAACACTAATACCTTTTTATTTTTAAAATCTAACTCTGCCATACCCTACTCCTTTTTCTGACACACAGTGCTGATTTTTTATGTACAGTGGTTGACGTTGCCAACCACTTTTAAGTTTCTAGTAAAAAATGAAAACTGCCAAAATGGCTAGAACCAATCCAACTGACCAAAAGGCGATGTCAATCTGCCACTCTGACCAACCAAACTTTTCAAAAGAATGGTGAATCGGCGCCATTGGGAAGACTCGCTTATGGAAGAAGTGATAAGAAAATGTCTGAATAATCACGGACAATGTCTCAATCACAAAGACCAAACCAATAATTAACAAAGAAATAACAGCATGCAGCAAAATGGATTCAACTGCCAACCCGGCTCCCAAAGCAAGAGAACCCGTGTCACCCATGAAAATTTTGGCCTTTGGTAAATTGAAAATCAAAAAGCCGGCTAAGGCACCAATCAATACTAAGTTAAAGGAAACCATCGCCCAGTTAGCGGCCCAATAAGCCATAACGGCATAGGCACCGTAAGCAATTACAGCTAATCCGCCCAAAAGACCGTCAAGGCCATCGGTCAAGTTGGTAGCATTCGACCAACCAACTAACCAGAACCAGATAAAAATAACATAGAAATAACCCAAATAAACAACGCCAACAACTGGTAAATTAATGACGGCTGGCACCTTTAAGGCCCAAAGTAAGAACATCACGACAACGGCCGATAATGTTTGTGCCGCTAATTTTGGCTTAAAAGCAAAACCATCATCGGCATGCTTCAATAGCTTCAAGACATCATCAACAGCGCCAATCAAGGCAAAAGACCCAATCGCCACCGAAAGGGTCAAAACCGTTGTGAAAGCGGTTGAATTTTCATAAGTCCTTGGCAAACAAAAAGCAACAATAATCGCCACCAAGACGAAGACGGCGCCCCCCAATGAAGGCGTACCGGCCTTCTGCTGGTGGTCTGGACCCAAGACCCGAATCACGGCCTGTTCCTTACTTTGCTTCAATTTTTTGATCACTATTGGCATCAAAAGTGCTGTGATAGCCATTCCCAAAAGGAATTCTAGTACAACTGACATTACGTTCTCTCCTTAAAGTTGACGCTAATTTTAGTTTGGTCGGTTACTGCTGTGCCGGCCGTCACACTTTGCTTTTCGCCATAGCCAGACCCAGTCAGAGACATTTTAACCTTTGCTAGGTAGCCCCAAGACAAAACATCGTTTTTCGTCCAAGAGCTAAAATCAGGAAGGGTGACTGCACCGTTTGCCGTCAAGAAAACCCGCTGGCCCTTAATGGCATCCTGATTTCCCTTGATTGATTGCGCTGAAACGGTGCCACTTGAACCCAAGGTTGTCACGGACAGACCCGCATTTTGCAATGTCTGCTCCGCTTGGCTAATCGACAGGCCCTTCACGTCTGGTACCGTTACCTGGTTGGTCTTTGACTTGACACTATCGTCACCATCATTTAGGGCCTGAAGCATCACAGGTCGAAAGACGTTATTCAAGGTAATTTGAATGTTGGCGTCTGGGAAAACCTGTGGTTGGCGAACTGCTATATACATAATATACTTTGGATTTTGCTCGGGCACAATTGCCATCACCGAATGAATATCATTTGTTAACCCATCCAGGTACTTTCCATTCTCGGAAATTTGTGCGGTTCCAGTCTTAGCAGCAACCTGATAACCCACATCTGATAAGCTATATTGCTTAGCCGTCCCATCGTCGGCATTGACAACGCCTGCCATCAAAGACAATACTTGCTTAGCAGTGTTTGCTGAAATCGGATTAGCGACCTGCGTGGTCTTTCCCCTGTAAACGACTTTACCCGTTTCTGGGTTTGTTACTCGGTCAACCAAGTAAGGCTTCACTTCCTTCCCTCCATTGGCAATGGCTGTATAAGCCTGAAGCAACTGAGCAGGAGTGACCCGAATGGCTTGACCGTAGGCCGTATTGGCTTGATCAATTGGCTGTGCAAAAGACATTGATCCGGATTCTTCGTTTGGCAGATCCATCCCGGTCTTCTTTAGGAAGCGGAACTTATTGATATAAGATTCCCAAGTACTTGCACCAAGAGCCTGTTCAAGATGAGCAAAACCAACGTTTGATGACCGTTCATAGGCCTGACGGTAAGTTAAGACTCCTTCACCATTTCCAAAAGCATCCACAACCTTCTGGCCATTAATATCATAGGTTCCAGATTGGTAAGTTGCATTTGGATGCCACTTACCCTCCTGGATAGCAGCAGCCAAAGTAATGGTTTTCATCGTTGATCCTGGTTCAAAAGAGCCCTGATTAACTAAGTTTTCCCAGGCAGAAGAAAGACCGTCTTGCGTATTTGGATCAAAGTTAGGCCGTTGCGTAGCAGCCACAATTTTACCAGTTTTCGCCTCCATCAAAACGGCGACCGCTGATTTAGCCTTCGTACCTGCAAAAAGAACGTCCATCCGGTTTTCAAGGGTTGCTTGCAACTTTTCGTTCAACGTCAAGGTTACGTTATTGCCGTTTTCGACCTGATTTTTCTTAGAAGTCTCAGTCTGATTTCCTAAAGAAGTCTGGATTCCATCCTTGCCACGCAAAGTACTATTTTTAAAGGCTTCGATACCCAAAACCCCACCAAGGGTTCGTTGCCCAGCAGCATTCTGAGTTGAATTCGTTAAGCCAATAATATGCGAGGCCATTCGGTTATTGGGATAATAGCGAGATGGCTGCGAATTAAACTTAATCCCGGTTAAATTTAAGGCCTTAATCTTATTGTAAGTATCGACACTTAAATTTTTCGCCTTAGGACCAAATTCGACCTGCAGCTTGTTAGAAGTTAGCTGAGCGTATAAGTCATCATAGCTGATACCAAGAATCCCACTGAGTTTCTGCGCGGTATCCTTCTTATCAACCACGTAGTCAGGCTTGCCTGTCTTCGTTACTTGTTTTTTATCCAAAACGGCGTACATATCATAGACCGTTGAATTATCCGCAAGGACTTGGCCATCTGAATCCAAAATTTGCCCGCGAGTAGCTGGCACTGTTTCCTTTTGCATAAAGGTTAGTCGAGTAGCGGCGGTTAGGTTATGGTTGTTGACCACCTTAAAGCCGGCAATCTGAAAAAGACGACCACCCATGATTAAAATAACAAAGAAAGCCCCCACAAAGAGGAGGGCACCGAAACGCTTACCGTTTCGTGTTATTTTTTTCCCGAGTTGTCGTCTTTTCTTTTGCTTCATCTGCTTACTGGTTTACATTCCGAACGTTGTTAGTACTCTGTTCCATATTAGCTGATTGGGCAACCTTTTCCAAGTTGTCACGGTTCGTTTTTGATTGAATGTCACCACGGTAAGAGTCATTTTCCTCTTTCACGTTGGTCACTTTCTGAGAGATTTGAGTATTTTGGGCATCAACTCGTTGCATGGTCACAGTTGTTGCCACTGTACCCATCATCAATAATAATACAATGCTAGCCATAAAAATAACCAAACCGCGTTCACGCTTGGTCCAGACAGCTGCCTGGTAGCGTTTTTTGGTCCGAACTTTTTTAGCAGACGGTGTGGCAGGCTGCTCAGGTAAAGCAGTCGCCAAATCTTGGTAGCGATAAGCGTTTTGTGCCATTTTTGAACTCCTTTACTATTATCTTCCCCAAACAAAAATCAGCATCACATTGAACGTTTTTCAGTGTTAAGAATCTTCCCGCTTTAATCGGACAATGCCTCTTAATTGGGCTGAAGCCGAGCGATGATTTTCTGCTTGTTCTTCTTCGCTTGGCTTAATCGCCTTGCGGGTTAATAATTCATAATCTGCCTGCATTTGTTCGGGCAAAAGTGGCAAACCACGTGGTAAATCAGGTGTGGCTGCCTTCTCACGAAACATCTGCTTAATCAGGCGGTCTTCTTGCGACTGGAACGAAATTGCTGAAATCCGTCCCTGGACAGCCAGAAGATCTAAGGCCTGCGTCAGTGAGTCTTCTAGTGCCCCTAATTCATCATTAACGGCCACTCTCAGAGCCTGGAAGGTCCGTTTCGCCGGATGGCCTCCATGACGCCTAGCCGGTGCTGGAATCGCTTCTTTAATAATTTCAACCAAGTCAAAAGTGGTTTCAATTGGCTTGACTTCCCGTGCCTGTTCAATCTTGCGGGCAATGGCCTTACCAAAGCGGTCTTCCCCGTAACGAGTCAAAACTCGGACCAAATCAGAAAACGGCCAGTCATTAACAATGACCTTTGCCGTTAGGTCCTGGCGCCGGTCCATGCGCATATCCAACGGCGCATCATGGTTATAAGAAAATCCTCGGTCACCTTGATCAAACTGCACGGATGAAACGCCCAAATCATACAAAACACCATCAACCTGGTCGACACCAAGGTCATTTAGACTTTGCTTCAATGTGCGAAAGTTCTGGAAGACCAAAACTAATTTACCGTCAGCAATTTCTTGCTCGTACTGCTTTTGATTATGTAAGATGGCGGTCTGATCTTGGTCAAAGGAATAAAGGGTCCCAGTGGTCAATTCCTTGAGAATTTCGCCAGAATGACCCCCGCCCCCCAAAGTCGCATCGACGTAAATACCGTCTGGCTTCACTGCCAGCAATGCAACCGCCTCTTTTTGGAGGACCGTTACGTGTTCAAATGCCATTTTATTGTCCTCCTGTTTAACACTTTTCTCGTCCATCAGTCTATTCGCGTTGAATAGACGACTTTAAAAATCAAAATCAACTAATCCTTCAGCAATTTCATCGAAGTTCTCAGCAGTATCCTCGGTATAGGCCTGCCAATTTTCCTTCGACCAAATTTCAAAGGAATCGCCGGCGCCCGTCACGACCACTTCTTTGTCAATCTGAGCATAATCTTGCAAATTCCCATCAACAATGATGCGTCCCTGCTTATCAAACTCTGCTTCCTTAGCACCGGCTAAAACAAAACGCTTAAAGGCCCGGGCTTCTTTTTTCCCAAGCGGTAAGTCATTTAATTGTTCCTCTAAGTTTTGCCAAACCGACATCGGCATGGCCCGTAAGGCATGTTCCATCCAACGGACAATCACAAAGGATTCGCCCAATTGATTACGAAACTTCACCGGGATGGTGAGCCGGCCCTTGGGGTCTAAATTATGTGAAGATTCCCCCATGAACATCGGCACACCCTCCTTTCTTAAAGATAACTTAACAATAATTTACCACATTCCCCCACATTCCTCCACTCTTCTCGTAATTTTTTTAAAACTCTAGTAATAAAAAAAGCTTAAACCCTGAAAAATCAGGATTTAAGCTCGGTGGGGAATTTACCCTATCTTTTTAAAATAACAGCTGCAACACACAAGGTAATCATCAAAAGAATACCAATCAATCCAGTCGCCTGCCAATACCGATGACAAAAAAAGGCCAGCCGTTGACGATGCCACAAAGCAATCAAACTCCAAATTGCCCCAAACAACAGCCAAACAACCAAAACAGCTAACAAATCAGATCGATAAAAGGCTGCCCCCCAGGTCAAATGAGCAAGAATAAAGGTCGGAATGACCGCAATATCCAAAACACCGATTTTTGGAAAAGGACGATAAAAAAAACGCCACAGAATAATTAAAAAGAAAATGGCTAACCAAATTGCAGGCCAATAAAACCACATCATAAACATTCACCTCTTCGTCAACTTTACCAAGGTCAGTTGAGAATTTCAATTTCACCCTCGCATATGTTATGATAAATTTAAATTACTCAGGAGAATGTTGCTAGCAATCATGGCCAGAAAAAAAGCTAAGAAAAAAGTAAGTCAAACACCCGTTCAGAAAAATACAAACGTTGATACCGAACTTCAAGAAGAAGTTATCCGTCAATTAGATAAGCGACCAATTCCAAAGGTTGAAAAGAAAAAGAAGAGCAGGTTCCAAATTTGGACTTGGATTATGTCAATCTTCATGGTTGTTGTGATGGCTGGTTCCGTCATCTACGCTGCCATTGCCGCCATTGGCCACTAAAAATTAATTCAAAAAACGCCGACCAATTTCTATAGTCGGCGTTTTTATTATGTTGATTTGTTTTATTCAACAGACAGCAAAAATGGGTAAAGGTCCTGACCACCGTCATGAACTTCGCATTCCAAGTCCTCATCAAGCTCGGCAACTGCTTCCGTCAAAGCTTTGATGTCTTTCTTCTTGGCATCTTTACCAGTAATGATCGTGACAATTTCACTATCATCATCTAACATCTTGGCTAAAGTATCCTTGGCTGTTTCCAATAACTTTTGGCCAACCACAACGATTTCGCCATCAACCATTCCAAGCCAATCACCCTTTTTGATGGTTTGGCCATTTAAAGTCGTATCACGAACCGAATGAGTAATCTGACCAGAAACAACCGTCGCCAACTGTTCAGTCATGGCTTCTTGGTTATCCGTTACCGAAGCAGCCGGGTCGTAGCCCAACATCGCCGTCAGACCTTGTTGGATTGTCCGCGACTTTACCACTTCAACCGGCACGTCAACCAAATCTTTTGCCTGGTCAGCCGCCAAGAAAATATTCGAGTTGTTTGGCAAAATAATTGCTGCTTTTGCCTGTGACTTTTCAATCGCTTCAACAAAATCAGCCGTTGAGGGGTTCATTGTTTGACCACCAGTAATCACCTGGTAAACACCCAAAGAATCGAATAGTTGGGCAACACCATCACCGGCTGCTACGGCAAAGACGGCTACATCAGGTGCTGGTTTTTGTTCCTGGGCAGCCTGCTGGTTCTTTTGATCTTCTTTTTTCTGTTCGTCAATGACGGCCTGCTGTTGGTCACGCATGTTATCAACCTTAACCTTGACCAATGAACCAAATTCACCACCCCAGTGGATAATCGCTCCGGGGTCTTCCGTGTGAACGTGAACCTTCACGACATCTTTATCATTGATAACCAGAAGTGAATCACCCTTGTCAGCAATGTAATCATAAAAGGTTTGGTAGTCAAACGGCTTTTCAACCGTTGTTCCCTTACCAATTTCGACCATAACTTCCGTACAGTAACCATACTTAATGTCTTCTGGCCGTAATGATTCATTTGCTTGGGCACCCGCATGCAACTTTGAAACCATCTGGTCAAGTTCTGCGTTATCAGGTGTTTGTAGGTTTTCTTCTGAAACCGTACCCGAAATCACTTCAGCAAAGGCTGCCAAAACCAAAACAAGGCCCTGACCACCAGAATCGACCACACCAACTTCTTTCAAAACAGGCAACAGGTCTGGGGTCTTATCCAATGCCACCTGGGCAGCATGAGCAACCCGGTCCATCATCGTTGGCAAATCAGCACCAGCATTGGCCGCTTCGTCAGCAGCCGCAGCGGATTCGCGAATCACCGTTAAGATGGTTCCTTCTGTTGGCTTCATCACTGATTTATAAGCGACTTGGGCAGCCATCATCAAAGCATCGGCTAAATCTCTCGCTGAGAGGTTATCCTTATCAGCCAAAGAGTCAGCCATGCCACGGAAGATTTGTGACAAAATCACACCAGAATTACCACGAGCCCCCATCAAGAGGCCCTTTGCCGTCGCCTTTGCTAAGGCGCCAACTGTTTCTTCCTGGGCATCACGCTCGTATTGTGCACCGGAAGCCATTGACATGGCCATATTGGTCCCAGTATCCCCATCGGGAACCGGAAAAACGTTTAACTTGTTAATATTCTCCGCATTGGCGGTCAACTTGGCCGCGGCAGCATTGACCATCTTGCCGTAATCGGCAGCAGTGATAGTCATTATTTTTTCTGCAGTCATCTTCTTTTTTAATCCTTGGTTTCAATTCCTTGGACAATTACGTTAACTTCGGGTACATGAATTCCCAAATAACTATCCAAATAATACTTGACCTTGCGCTGAACCGATGTGGAAATCTCTGCTAACTTCATGCCATAACGCACAACGATATAAACATCCACAATGACACCCGCGTCCGTTTGTGAAACGACAACACCTCGGCCATAATTTTCCCGGTTCAAAATCTGGTTAACACCATCACGCAAAGCAGCCCGTGAAGCCATTCCAACCACACCAGGGTTGGCAATTGTGGCCCCACCAACAACCGACGCGATTACGTCGTTTTCAATTTTGATCTCGCCATTTTGAGTCTGAATCTTAATTGCCATCACGTTGTTGTGGAGCAAAAAGCTCCACGTTCCTTTCTGTTTACGATAATCCTATTTTACCATGTTCTAAGAAAAGGTTCTAATTTGCCAACCGGTGGCTTCGTGCCTTTTGTCATACTCTCTATTGATGGTAAAAATCAGTTGCCAAATGACTCAAATCAGTCATTACCAACTGATAATAAAAAAACCACCGTCAAGTGGTGGTTTTTAAACACGTTCGATTGAGCCGTTCTTCAATCCGGCCTTCAAAGTACGTGCCGTTAAGTAAACTTTCTTAGGTGCGGAACCGTTAATCTTAACAGTAACCTTTTGCAAGTTTGGCTTCCAGCTACGACGACTTGAATTCAAGGCGTGTGAACGTTGATTACCAAAACGGGTGCGTGCACCAGTAATTGCATCTTTTGCCATGTCTGACCCTCCTATCCGAGCCGAGGTATTGTTCATGCTCTTCTTATCAACAATACAATATTTTACCAGAATAAAAGACCTTTAGCAAGAGCAGAAACAGATTTAACTATCAGTACAACCTTAATTTCAAAACTAATTCGCTCTACACGAGTCCTTTACCCACTATTTATCCAGAAAACGACTTATACTAAAGCTTTTCCTAGTCCAGTATAACCAATTCAAGCAGTAAAGGCAAAGCCAATTGTAAACTTTGCCAGCCGACGCCCAACCGGCATCCAGCGAAAATCGCCATTCAGCAAAACTGATTTTCTACTATCTTACTTAAAGACTAATTCTCAGAAAATATAAAAGAGATGCCGACACAATCATTGCCGGCATCTCCATCAAAACAAATTCTTTTTTTAATTATGCGTACTTTTGCAAAATTTGAGCTAATTGCTCTTTATTGTGGAAACCAGTAATCCGTTCAACAGCCTGACCATCCTTTGTGACGACCAAAGTTGGGATTGCACGGATGCCAAAGTTAGCGGCCGTTTCCTTGTTTTCATCGACATCAACCTTGTAAAAGTTGATGTTCTTTGTAGCATCTTCATCAGACAAGGCGTCTAAAACGGGTGATTGCATCTTGCAAGGACCACACCAAGTTGCCCAAAAATCTGTAATGGCAACGCCAGTGGCGGTTTCTTTTTCGAAATTTGCGTCAGTAATTGCTGTTACAGCCATTTACTTACCTCCATCTTTACTCTGAGTAACAATCATGATTCCGCTGTCAAAAGACAAGTGGACCAATTCATTAATAAATTCATTTGATGACCACATTATAGCCCTACTTTTAGGCTGTGTCAAGGTATACTTAGCATCAATGATTTTCAAATTATCAACTATACCCAATGGCATAAAACCAAGATATTTCATCCCCTCAATGTGCTTAACCACCTTTTGACCAGGCAACAAATAGGAAATAACATTTTGCTTATCAACCAGTGCAACTCGTTCGGCCAAATCCGGCAAGTCAATTTCTTGAGCCAATTCATCAAAGCCATCCATTGCCGGAAAGGTTAAATTAGCCAAAAGATGATCGAGACGGCCACCGGTGGCCCCGTAAACTCTGATTTCATCTGCACCAAGGCTAGCGGCAGCCTTAATGGCTAGCTGCGTATCCGTAAAGTCCTTTTCGGGTGGAAAACGATAGACATGGTTGGCTTCCAAATGACTAATAACTTCCTCAAACTCACTCTTTGTCAAAGAATCAAAGTCACCCACCACCGTTTGAAAATCCATCCCAGCCTGCATTAAGTACCAGGCCCCACGATCAGCACCCAACCATTGGCCTTCTTGCTCAAAAATATCGTCAGGCCAAAATTCAGTCGGACCTCCGGCTAAGATATTAATCCGCATCCGTGCATCCTTTCTTTTCGAAAAAGGCCAAGCAAAAATTTGCTTAGCCCGTTCTTAATGATTATTTAATAGAGTTGCTGATTTACTTTGTTAAATCTAACAACTTGGCCACCTTAGCAGCTGGATCCTTCTTGTCGTAAACATATGAACCAGCAACAAAGACGTTAGCACCGGCCGCGGCCGTCAAAGCAATGGTCTTATCGTTAATACCACCGTCAACTTCGATGTCATAGTCCAAGCCGTTGTCTTGCTTATAAGCAGTCAATTCCTTAATCTTTTCAACCATTTCTGGCAAGAAGGCTTGGCCACCGAAGCCAGGGTTAACCGTCATGACCAAGACCTGATCCACCATTCCTAATACAGGAACAATTGCTGAAACTGGCGTTCCAGGATTAATAACAACTTCTGCCTTCACACCGGCAGCCTTAATCATTTGCAAAACGCGGTGAATATGTGGCGTTGCTTCTACGTGAACACCGATTAAATCAGCACCAGCTTCAGCCAATTCTTCAACATGGTTTTCTGGGTGGACAGCCATCAAATGAACATCCAAGAACAAATCAGTTTGTGGCCGTAATTGCTTTACCCAAGCTGGACCGTAAGCCATCGATGGAACAAATGAACCGTCCATCAAGTCGACGTGCAAATACTTCGCACCAGCCTTTTCCACCAAAGCGACGTCTTCGCCTAACTTGGTGACATCTGCACTCAAAATTGATGGAGCAATAATCCCTGCCATGTTTTCCTCTTTTCCTTAGCAATCAGAATTTAACGAAGTCATTGTCGAACAGACAATTGACCTTTTTACTGACGCCATTTTTGGCTCGTCTTTTGATAGACTGGCCGTTTTCCTTTAATAATTTGATAAAACAGTTCGTAACTATTATACCGTGCCTGTGAAATACTGCCAAGGGCAACCCCCTCTTTCACCGCACAGCCAGGTTCATTAATGTGCGAACAGGTCCGAAAACGACACTGACCGCTGACTGCCTTAATTTCAGGGAAATAATTTCCCAACTCCTCAACCGGAAAGTCAAAGACTTCATAGGATGAGAAACCTGGTGTATCAGCAATCAAAGCCTCAAAAGCTGGTACCAAAATCAAGGATACTTGCCGGGTCGTATGTTTCCCACGAGACAGTGCTTTTGAGACAGCACCCGTTTCTAGTTGCAATTCTGGTGCCAAAGTATTGAGCAACGTTGACTTACCCGCTCCAGTTTGGCCCATTGCGACCACAACCTGATTTTTCAAAATTGGCCGAAAAGCGGAGGGAACATCTTCGTCAGAGACAATGACATCGTAACCAATCGTGCGATATTCGGCTAAGGTTGTCTCGAAGTCCTGCCGGGCAGTCGGTTCAAGCAAATCCATCTTTGAAAAATAGAGAACGGGCTTTACGCCGGCTGCCTCGAGTGCCACCAATTGCCGGTCTAACAAGTTTTGAGAAAAAGCAGGTTCAACCACCGAAGTGACCACAATCGCTAAATCAACATTGGCAATGGGCGGACGCACCAAATCGTTTTTTCGATCATGCAGTGCCCAAATAAAACCCTCGCCATTTTCCGATTCAAAATCAGCAAAATCGCCGACTAGGGGGCGGTGGTTTTTTTGCCGGAATTGTCCCCGCGCTCGCGTGCGTTCGACAACCCCGTCATCCATCATAATGTCATAGTAGCCGGCCAATGACCGAATAATCCGTCCTGTTTTCATACGCTTAGTATAGCATATTTTTAAAAATTCCAGTGCGTACCAAAAATAAAATTCTAACCAAAAAGAAAAGAAAACATCCCCTTCAAGAACCTGATTTCCAATCAAAAAAGCCACTAAAAAGTGGCTTTTTAACAGCGCTATCAATCAAAAATCAAAACTAATGATTATTAGTTGCAGAAGATGATGACGATGAGGAACTTGAAGAAGAGGAGCTCGACGAACTGCTATTTGAATTATTATTGCTGCTATTGGAACTACTATTCGAGTTGCTCTCTTGACCAGAAGAAATTGTCAACGTGACCGTCTTATCAGCGGTAATTTGTGACCCAGATGGTGTATCCTGGGCAACCACTTGACCACTTGGCTGGCTGGAACTTGTAACGTTAAAGTTCAACTGAATATGGTTAGAATTTGCCCAACTAACAGCATCGCTTTGGCTCTTACCAACCAAGTTTGGTACCTGAACCTTGTTTGGTCCGGTTGAAACCGTTAAGGTAATCGTCGTTGAACTTGGATCAACCGAGGTAAAGGCCGCAACTGACTGGGAAATGACTTCCCCACTGGCAACATCTGAACTGGCCTGATTTTTCCGCTTAACCGTGAAGCCTTGGCTACTTAATTGTGCCGCTGCCTCACCATAGCTCCAACCGCTATAGTCCGCTAGGGTGACCTTATCACCACCAGAAGAAACCACCAAGGAAACGGAGGCACCCTTCTGCAGATAAGCTCCTGACCCAGGCTTTGTTTTGATAACTTGACCCTTAGCCACCGTCTTGGATGACGTATAAGTTGGGCTTGATACCGTCAAACCAACATTAGAAAGCTTACTTTCTGCTTGGTTGACCGACATGTTGGTCACATCCGGCATGGTAACGTAATTACTTTCAAAATAGCTCGCACCACCGATACCAGCTAGCAACAACGCCAACATCACTAAAGAAACGACCCATTTTTTAGCTGACTTGTACTTAACCCCATTCTTCGACAAAACCTGACGAACAAACTTTGGCGTCCGATCCACCTTCGCTGCGATATCCTTGATTGACATCCCCTGCTTAGCGTAATCAATAATTTGATCAGTGACTGATTTGCCTTCCTCAGGATCCTTTAAAGTATCAGGATCAGCTACATATGGCCGGTCAGATAAATCAGTATCGACCAAACGTGTTTCATCAGAGGTTTCTGGGACATAGCGTGCTTCTTGCGCTCGCCGTTTGGACAACGAAGTCCTCAAATCATCAGCCATATCTTCCGCGGAAAAATAACGGTCTGCCGGATTCTTAGCAGTTGCCCGCAAAATAACATTTTCCAATGGCTGAGGCACCTGACTATCAAAATCGCGCACAAAAGGCATGGGCGTATTCCCATGCTTATAGGCCACTTGCTCAGGAGTATCCCCTTGATATGGCACCTGATTTGTCAGCAATTCATACAAAATTACACCCAGCGCATAAATATCAGACTGAGCGGAAGCGTGCTGCCCGATTGGCAGTTCCGGTGCGAGGTAATGAATAGAACCAATTACCGTATGCACCTGAGTCAATGATTGCGATTTTCTGGCGGTCGCAATCCCAAAATCAGTAATCTTCACTTGACCCTGGCGATCAATCAAGATATTTTGTGGCTTCAAATCACGATGGATAATGCCGGCACGGTGAGCCGCAGCCACCGCATCCAGGATTTGCTCCATAATATCAACCACTTTGTGGTAAGGAATTGGAAAATGCGCCTGGGTATAATCCTTCAGGTCCATTCCATCAACATATTCCATCACCAAATAAGAAGAACCATCAAACTCGCCGGCATCGTAAACCTGTACAATATGGTCATTGATTAAAGCGGTTGCTGATTTTGCCTCGCGTTGAAAGCGTTCAACGGCATCAGGCTGATCTTTGATATCCAGCCGAATCATCTTCAACGTGACATCACGGTTTAAATAAGTATCAAAAGCTTGGTAGACATTGGCCATGCCACCACCGCCCAGAGGGCGCACTACTCGGTAGCGGTGATCAATCATCGTTCCTTGTTCCATTAGTCTTGCCTCCCAGTTCGTTGTGGCATTGCTTGGTCAGTATCTTCTTTTTCCTGGCGGACATTGGCATAGGCCTTTGCCGCCATTTGCTGGTTTGGATTGGTTAAATTCGTTACCAGCAAAGCTGTAATATTATCCGGTGCTTGGCGGGCATTGGCTGCCTTCATCAGGGCCCGGATTCGTTCGGTTAGGTCTAAGACAGAACCCAAAGGTGGCTCATTGCCTGGACGGTGTCGTCCCGGTTGAATCAGCTTAACCTGGTCGTCAATTGAAAGAACCTTGGCCAGCCCATCTGATGTCAAATAGAGCCAGTCATCTTTTTTGGGGACAAAGGTCGTCCATTCAAGGTCAACTTTTTGATTCACTCCCAAATAGCGGGTCAATGAATTGGCTTCGGGTAGACTTTCATCATAAATTTGGCCACTTTCACGCTTAATTTCATTGCGGAGGGTGTGATCAAAGGTCAACAATTCGGCGCTTTTCCCCCGCAACAAATATGCCCTGGAATCACCAGCGTTTGCAACTAAAATTTGTCCTGGCAAGCAGGCAGCCAAAACCACCGTCGTGGCCATATTATTAATGTGTGGATTCTTTTGCCCGGCTAACAAGATCGCTCGGTTAGCTAAAGTTGCCTGGTGAACCAGCCAGTCCTTAACGCTTTCCGGATCCGTCATATTCTTTTTTTGCCAAGCAGAGCCAAGGGTCTCCACCACAATTTGACTGGCCTGCTTAGAGCCTGGATTAGAGGCAACGCCATCAGCGACAATCACTAAAGCTTCGCCCGATTGATTATAAAAGGCGCCCACTGCGTCTTGATTATCGGCCCGTGTCGGACCTTTTTCGCTGATATAAGCAATTGCCATCGTATCTAATCCTTCCTTTGAAGGGTGGCTACGAAAAAGCCGTCCGTCTCGTAGTCATCGGGATAGATTTTCAATACATCCTCTACCCGATCATCCTTCAACTTCTTATCGGTTGGTGTCTTCAACAAGGTAAAATCAGGATTTTCAGCTAAAAAGCGTTCAATCACGCCATCGTTTTCCTGATTTAAAATCGTACAAGTACTATAAACCAAACGGCCACCAGGTGCTAAACGCTTCGCGGTCGCATTTAAAATCGAAAGCTGTAAGTCAGCGAGGTGCAAAACATCCTCAAGCGACTTTTCATAGCGAATTTCTGGTTTACGGCGCAAGAGCCCTAAGCCAGAACAAGGGGCATCGACCAAAATTCGGTCAAAGTCTTGGTCAAGATTTTCTGGCACCTGCCGAGCATCCAAAGCTTTTGCTTCAACCCGGTCAGCTAAACCAAGACGTTTCGCATTGGCCTTAATCAACTTGACCTTGTGGTCGTGAATGTCTAAGGCCAAAACCTTAGCATCCCCCGACAGATATTGGGCAATCTGTGTCGTCTTCCCGCCAGGAGCAGCCGCGGCATCCAAGACCGAATGAACGGATTCATCAATGGCCAGTGCTTCAACCGGCAACATGGCGGATTCATCTTGAACCGTAATCAGCCCGTCAATAAAGGCCTTAGAAGAAGCCACATGTCCACCAGTAACCACCAAGGCATCGGCAGCCACGGCGGAGTCGCGAACGGACAGTCCTTCGGCCATCAAACTGGCCTTCGCATCAGCAACCGTTGTCTTAGCCGTATTGACTCGAACAGCTTGGGCCGGTGCTTCATTCAACGAGGCTAAAATACTTTTGGTCTTGTCTTCTCCAACTTGGCCCAATAACGCTTTCACCAACCAAACGGGTAGCGAATACGAAATCGATAAACGTTCGATTGGATCTGCGATTTTACTTTCATCGCGAAGACCCGTGCGGTCCATATTATGAAGAATGGCCGTTACAAACTTAGCTGTCCCAGCATTTCCAAGGGTTTTAGCCACTTCAATGGTTTCGTTGAAAATGGCATGCTTAGGAATTTTGTCTAGTTTATGCCACTGGAACAATGCCGTCAAGAGTAATTCCTTGACCCAGGGTTCTAATTTCTTTCCCTTCACAAAAGGCGCCAACCAGTATTCCAACAATAGGCGGTACTGGATTGTCCCGTAAACGAGTGTGGTCAAGAGCCCCTTATCAACTGCTTTGAGTTGATGGCTCTTAATCACCTGGTTTAACTGCAGGTTTGAGTATGCACCGTTTTTGATTTTAGCTAGGGTAACAACCGCTAGCAGACGGGGATTTTGACTGTTTTTTACTTGATTAGGCATTAATTTCCTCGACGGTGACCCACTGGTCGCCCACTGTATACTTTTGACCGGCGCCATTCAAATAGGCGGCAACGGCCATGACACTCTTGCCGGCTGGCTGCAAACTTTGGATTGCTAATTGCGTTCCATCAGCAGCCGCAATCACCAGGTGCTTCTTATCTTTTTTTGTAATCACGCCCGGCTTCGCCTCTGTTTTTTCGGCCAATGGTGTCGTTTCCACGAGCTTAAAGCGTTCGCCACCAACCACGGCATGAGCCGGATGGGTTGGATATAAACCACGAATATGCCAATTTAACTGTTCGGCAGTCTCGTTGGCGAAATCTAGGTTCTGCTGGTCACGACTGATATTTGGTGAAAAACTAACCTGGTCAGGATCTTGAGGTTCTGACTGAGCCGTCCCGGCTGCCAACTTTGGCAAATTAGCGAGAACCAATGGTGCAGCAACAGCACTCAACTTATCAAACATGGTCCCAACGTTATCAGTTGCCTCAATCGGTACCTTGACCACATCAATTACATCACCAGCATCCATTTTCTTGACCATGTACATCAATGAAACACCTGTTTCTTGGTCGCCGTTCATAATTGCATAATGGACTGGCGCACCACCACGGTACTTTGGTAGCAAGGAAGCATGGGCATTGATTGCCGCTACCTTGGCTGCCTGCAACAACTTCTCCGGCAAGAATTGCCCAAAAGCAGCCGTCACAATAAAATCAGGAGCCAGGTCAATCAATTCAGCCATTTCGGCTGAACCGCTGATTTTTTCTGGTTGCAAGACTGGTAAATCATGAGCCAAGGCAGCCGTTTTCACCGGACTTGGTGTCAACTTTTGCTTGCGGCCTTGTGGTCGGTCCGGCTGCGTCACAACAGCCAAAACATCATATTGGGGATCAGCCACTAAGGCCTCTAAAATTGGAACAGCAAATTGGGGTGTGCCCATAAAGACAACGCGATTGGTCATTAACTTCCTCACTAATTCTGCCGATTAGAAAGTCGGCACTTTCATTCATTATAACAAATTCAATCAAAAGACTCATTGACGCCAGAAAAGTGCCGATTAAGCATCATTCAGGCGACACCAAAACGGCTATATCAAGCTCACTCGCATCCTTACATAAAGGTCACTGGGTCACGCTTTACCGAAAGCTGGAAGCCGGCCTCAGCCTTTTGCGACCGGTCAACCAAATCACGCAGTAACGCATCGGCTTCATGGGGCTTCTTCAGTTTGAGCAAAATCTGGAAATAGTACCGCCCCTTTAGCTTGGCGATCGCTTGAGGTGATGGTCCAAGCATCAAAACATCCTTTGGTAGCTTTTTTCTCAGCCAAAGGCCAATTTTGGCACTCTGGACGGCCACCAAATTTTCATTGGGGTGCGAACTCTGAATCTGGATTGTATAGTAGTAGGGTGGAAATTCACCGGCATGGCGGATGGCCATTTCTTGCCGGTAAAAGCCCTCGTAATCATGGTGCTGGGCGAACGTTAGGGCGTAATGCTTGGGGTTAAACGTTTGAATCACCACTTCCCCCGCCCGGTCACCTCGACCAGCGCGACCTGCAACCTGGGTGAGGAGTTCAAAGGTTTTTTCACTAGCACGGAAATCAGGTAAGCCCAGGCCCGTATCAGCATTTAAAACGCCAACCAGCGTAACGTCCTCAAAATCCAAGCCCTTGGCGACCATTTGCGTCCCCAACAAGATTTGTGCTTTTTTAGCGCCAAAATCAGCCAAGGCTTGCGCCATGGCCCCCTTTTTCTTGGTCGTATCCTGGTCCAAGCGGATTACCGGATATTCCGGTAGAACACGGCTCAACTCTTCTTGGACCTTTTCAGTCCCAGTCCCATAGTAACGAATCCGCTTAGATCCGCAACTCGGACAAATATGCGGGATTGGCGCCTGGAAATCACAGTAATGGCACTTCAGGGTTTTCGTGTCCATGTGCAAGGTCATGGCCAGGTTACAATTGGGATCTTTTGGAACATAACCACAGTCCCGGCACATCACAAAGGAAGAAAAACCCCTTCGGTTCAGTAGCAAAACCGCTTGTTCTCCACGGGCCAAATGGTCCTTCAGCTTTTCCAAGAGCTCGGTTGAAAAATTAGTGTCCCCCTTTAAGACGACCGTCTGCCGCATATCAACAATCTCAACCGGTGGTAATGTGGCCGCAGCCGCAGCCCGTTTCGTTAGCGTTAGCAATTGATAAACGCCCTTTTGTGCCCGTGCCCGACTTTCCAGTGAAGGAGTTGCCGAACCCAAAACAACGGGTGCCTGATGATAAGCCCCACGCCACAAGGCCACATCACGGGCAGAATAATGCGGATTTTCACTTTGGCTGTATGAAGTTTCATGTTCCTCATCAACGATAATCAAGCCTAGCTTAGCTAGCGGGGCAAAGACCGCTGACCGGGCACCAACTACCACCTTGACCTGGCCGGATTGAATTCGACGCCATTCATCATAGCGTTCCCCAGCAGACAAACCGGAATGCAGGACTGCAGTTGCATCCCCAAAGCGGTCAGCCACTCGTTTTTGCATCTGTGGCGTTAGCGCAATTTCAGGAACTAAAAAGAGGACTTGTTCCCCTTGAGCAATCGCTTTTTGCGCCGCCTGGAGGTAAACCTCAGTCTTCCCAGACCCGGTAATCCCCTCCAACAAAAAGGTCGTCTTTTCCTTGGCCGTTATGGCTGCAGTCACGGCATCATAAGCCCTTTGTTGGTCTTCGTTTAGAACCTTAACTGCCTCGACCTTGCCAGAAGCCATTGCTCCGGGACGCCGTTTTTGCTCAACCTGGCGCTTAACTAGCCAACCGTTTTTAACACCAGTCGTTAACGTTGCCGCGGCAACATCAACTTGGGCCAACCAATCACGCTTCGTAAAGGTTTCACCAGGGTGTTCCTGGCAAAAGGACAACAAAGCCGCCTGACTTTTAGCTGATTTACGCAAAGTTTCTTCCGCTTGGCCCAATAGGTCCTGGTCACTGGTTACCTGATAGGCCAGTTCCGTTTTAATCCGGCCCTTATTTTCAATCACCGTTTCGATTGACAGTTGACCTGCCGCAGCTAACTGGCGGACCTGCCGCCATTCCTTCGCCGAAAAGTCCTTAGTTTTAACTAAACGCTCCTCCTGTCCGTCTAAGTAGGCCACGCGGTCAGCAGGCAGCAAGTCGGCTTGTGCTCGCAAGCGCTTCTTGTAAGATGCCTTTAAAGCAGTTGGCAACATCAAAGCCAAAAAAGAAACCTGGAATGAAAAATTAGTTTGCGCCAATTCTTCGGACAAGTCCAGCATTTCCTGGCTGAGAACCGGGTGGTCATCTAAAACCGTCAAAATATCCTTGACCTGATCAACGGCTAAATCAGCCGGCAAATCGACACCGGTTTTTAACACATAGCCCAAAACCGAGCGGTGACCAAAGGCGACCAAAACACGGACACCGGGTTGCACTTCATCTTGAATCTCATCTGGAATCAAATAAGTATACGGCCGATTCGTTTGTTGAGTGGGAACATCCACCACCACCTGTGCATACGTGAGTGCCACACTGGTCACCTCCTCTTCTGTCATGTTTTCAATAGCTTACTAGCAATAGATAAAGTTGGAATAAAAAAGACCCGAAACGTTCAGGGCCCTTATCTTAAACCTTGGTTAAATTAATGCCAACTTTATCTTCAATAATTTCCAAAGCCTGCATATACCGGGCATAGTAACCCGCTGGGTCATCGGGTCCACCCGGCCGATCCAAGGCCACTGCCAAATCATCATAACCATAGTCGGCAATCACCTGCCAAAGGTGGCGATCAAATTCGGCACTTTCAATTGGATCTGCACCATTGAGAACAGCTACTGCTGGTGGAATCACCAAAATCAAGTCTAATTCTTCTTCTTGAATTGTATTATCAAATAATGGTAACAATTGAGCCAAGTCATCTTTTGGCAACCACTCCCTTGCTTCCGCCATGGTGACCATCGCATCCGTATCAAAGAAGGTCAAGCCATTGTTAGCCGGCGAATTGATTTCGGCCGAATTGGCATCATACTGGCCCTGAATAATTCGTGAATAATCCTTTAAGAGCAATTCACTATCAAAGACATTGGACTTTTCCTGGTAAGTTCGTGAAAACTCCACCGAAAAAGGCGAGTTGGATGTTCGCGCTAAGCGCCTGGTCAAAGTTGATTTACCCGTTTGCGGTGCCCCAACAACCAAGATTTTTTTAGCAAAATGGCGCCGGAAAACTCGGTTAATAAAGTCCCAGTTTCCCAAGGGATCATTACGAACAGCTGTGGCCGATACCTTCAAAATGGTCCGATCCATTAATGAAACGCGGAAATGGCCATCTTTTGGCAACATCTTTTCCAGCATTTCCTTGTAGTCGGCTTCGCCAGTATAAAGCGTAATCTGTGCCTCAGGGTTCACAATATTTCGTCGAATCGTTGCCGTCAACCGGTCTGTCCATTCCTGCCAACCGTTCGGCATCTGAGGAATATCATCTTCATTGATGTAATCAACCTTGATGTTATCTTCATCATTGAAGGCTTCCCGTAAGTAACGGAACCGCTTTTCAACTGGCAAGCCGATTTGATCACCACGGTCACCCGTGTAACCGGAAGTAATCACAACGACGCCATCATTTAGGGCTGCAGCCTTATAAATTTCGGCCTGGTGCCCAATGTGCATTGGTGCCAAGGTTCCAAAAAAGACCCCAATTCGGTCACCTGTTAAGTTTGCTTTGACTAAGTTTTTCTTGACCATCAGTCTTCCTAACATCTATCTTATCAAACACTTCACTGGAAAAATCAGCCAGTGCATATTGCTTCTATTATACCAAAGATAGTCAAGGGGGTTGTTGAAAGGCAATTTACGTTTAGTCGCTATAAACACATCATGAACATTATCTTAATGGTAAATTATAGCCATAAAACCAAGACTCTTCAGAAATTTTGATAGAAAAGAACCACCACTTTTTAATAAAGAAAAGAATCAAGCAACTTGATATGCCTGATTCTTAGTATAAATGCCTACTGCTAGCTAAAAACATTACAGTTGATTATTAATCGATTGAACTAGCTGTTCAGGATTTTTTACGCCTAAAACTAAACGATCATATTTTTCATTCTGCAATTGAATAACTACGGGTATCTCGTTAGCCTTAACATTATAAAAAGTAGTTTCGTTATTTTGATGAAAACTTCCACCCCAATAATTGGTAGTGTGCGTTCCGCCCGCACGTAATCCCTTAGGATCAGCTAAAATACCACTGTCTAATGACGCACCGGCGACATGGGTAATGGGAAAAATTAGATGTGTTTTAAGGGTTGTCAACTTATTCAATCCCACTGGCTCTACCACGAGCTGATTCTGTTGAATATAAACGCGATTTCCCATCATTTCACCTCCGTTATTCCACTCTCTTTTAATACAATTTGACCTAGTTTTTCCGTGACCGCTTGATAAGACTGATGATGATACCACTGATTTATGATTTCAAAAACTCGCTTACTTTGATTAGTAAGTTCAATCATTGCAATCAAAATTAAGTGCCAGCTCTCCTCACTTTCCTTTTCAAGACTATCTGATAGAGCTGCAATGAACATCCCCTCCTTACTGCCAAAGGTACTGTATAAACTACCACGTAGTAACCCCGTCGCTTGCACTAAGTCATCAAGAGAAGTCGCATTATAACCCTTTTGAATAAATACTCGCTGTATTTGTCCTATTGTTTCAACCGTATCAAATTTTTTATTTCGTCCCATGGGTGTATTATAGTTCTTTTTTTGACTAAATAGTCAAAAAACATTCACTGCTTTTAAAGTTTAATTTCTACACTAAAAAAACAGCAATGGCATGCACGCCATCGCTGTCTTTTAAATTCATCTTATCGTTCATTTATTCCAATCAGGCTTAGGCGCTGACCATCTCCAAGAAAAGTTGGTGCATCCGAGTATCATCGGACAATTCTGGGTGGAATGACGTTGCCAAAATCTTGCCATGCTTAACGGCAATAATTCGGTCATCGTCAATCTTTGCCAGTACTTCAACATCATCTGCTACCTGCTTCAAATAAGGAGCACGGATGAAGATGCCGGGAAACGGTTGATTAAAACCAGCTAAATCGATATCAGCTTGGAAGCTATCCTTTTGTCGGCCAAAGCCGTTCCGTTCCACTTCACCTTCAATACCAGCCAAAGCATCCGGACGGGATAAGAGTACCAAACCAGCGCAGGTTCCAAAGATTGGCAATCCTGCTGCCACCTTCTCCTGAAGGGGCTTTAACAAATCAAACTTGAGCAACAGGTTCATAATTGCCGTACTCTCGCCACCAGGAATAATCAAACCATCGACCTGATTTAAGTCTTCCTCTGAGAGCACCTTTTTACCTGTCACACCACACTGGGCAAGCATTTGGATATGCTCGTCAACAGCGCCTTGTAAATCTAAAACACCAATTACCATTTGCTTGCTCCTTTTTTCAATTGATTAGATTCCGCGAGGAGCCATCTTGTCTTCATCGTGCAAAGTTGCCGTATCGATTCCCTTCATTGGGGCACCCAAGTTCTTTGAAACTTCGGCAATCAAGTGGTAGTCAGTTGGATTAGCCGTTGCAGTCACAATGGCCTTGGCAAACTTAGCTGGATTTTCTGATTTGAAAATACCAGAACCAACAAAGACCCCATCGGCACCAAGGTTCATCATCAAAGCAGCATCGGCTGGTGTTGAAATACCACCGGCAGCAAAGTTAACAACTGGCAACTTGCCGGTTTCATGAATTTCTTGAACCAAGTCCAATGGTGCCCGCAAGTCACGAGCAATGGCCATCAAATGTTCGGGCTTTTCGTTTTGAATGTGACGAATTTGTTCGTTCACCTTTTGCATGTGGCGAACAGCTTCCACAACATCCCCCGTACCGGGTTCACCCTTCGTCCGCAACATTGAAGCACCTTCACCAATTCGACGCAATGCTTCTCCAAGGTCACGGCAACCACAAACAAATGGCACTGTAAATTCATTCTTAGCAATGTGGAAATTGTCATCGGCAGGCGTCAACACTTCACTTTCATCGATATAGTCCACACCGATACTTTCCAAAACGTGGGCTTCGGCAATATGACCGATACGAGCCTTGGCCATTACAGGGATTGAAACAGCAGCCATGATTTCTTCAATCATCGCTGGATCTGACATCCGCGCAACTCCCCCAGCAGCACGGATATCCGATGGTACTCGTTCTAAGGCCATCACAGCAACAGCGCCGGCTTCTTCTGCAATCTTTGCCTGTTCAACGTTGGCGACATCCATGATGACCCCGCCCTTTTGCATCTGCGCCATACCACGCTTGACTGTTGTTGATCCAGTTTCCTTCATGACAATACATCCTCCACAATCTATTCTAATAAAATGATTAAAAAATAAATTTCCAAAATCAGTAAAACCGAACTTTTGGATAGAATGATTATACCATAAAGGAAATTAATCTTAATGTTATTCTCATTACACTTTCATTTAAGCAATATGGAAACATTCAGCGCCTTAAAAATGGCAAAAAGATTAAAAAATAAAACAACGACAATCAAAAGCCGATTAAATCTCCTGATTTAAATTGGAACAATTCTCTTTTATATAAAAATTTATAAATTAACCTTCTATTTTTAACCGATTTTTCAACAATAAAGACCAAATAGTAAAATCCACCCCCTTTTTCCTTTGATTTGTTTTACAGTGAATTTAACAAAACAGTGTCAAAAGGAAAAAGCAATGAAAGTATCCACCAAAATTGATCAAAATACTCAGACACCCAACATCGTAATTTTCGCTAAGCAAAAAACGGCCGAAATTGTCTACCTCGAGCACGAAATTCAAAGCGTTATCAATCACAGTAGCCTCTTTGTCAAAGACCAAGAAGATTACCAACAAATTGAACTACCCAACATCGATCGCTTTTACACAGAAGAGCATGCGGTTTATTGCCAAGTTGACGGCCAGCGCTATAAAACACAAAAACGGATTTATGAACTAGCCGACTTTTTACCAGAGAACTTATTTATTCAAATTTCTCAATCCGAAATCATTAACCGCCACTTCATTCAGCGCTTTGAGCTTAGTAAAACAGGTGCCTATGAAGTTATCTTACGAGATGGTCAAACTACTTTTGCTTCAAGGCGCTACATGCGACGCATCAAAAAGGAGAAGCTATCATGAAAATTTTAAAAAAAATTGTATTGGGCGCTAGTGTAGGAATTAATATTGGTCTTTTGTTTGCTGTTTCTTTCTCATATGCCTACCAATTACCCAACTTAGTTGCCTCCGGTCCAACCTTTACGAATCACTTTCACCGACCACTCACTGCTTTAGTATGTTCCATCGTTCTTTGGGCACTCATGGGCATCCTCTTTTCTCTTTCCGATACAATTTTTCAAAATGATCACCTGAGTATTACCCGTCGAACAATCGAACACTTTTCAGTGACTTACGTTGGATTCACGATTTTGGCTATTTTAGCGGGCTGGTTCCCTCTTTCCCTTTCATGGCTGGCATTTTATACATTCATTTATCTACTGATTTATTTGCTTATTTGGTTCATTTCCATGGCTCAAGCGAAAAAATTAGTTCGTGAACTAAACAAAAATCTCAAGTAATCCCCTTAACCAAAAAGGAGTTGCTCATCAAGAGCAACTCCTTTATTTTTTTCGATTAACAAATTTCGTCCATAACCAGCTGAGGACCATTAGCACTGCAAAACCAGCCACATTAACAATCAGACTATTCAGCCAGCCAAGAAAAGATTGACCGGGCGAAAACAAGTTCACTAATAAAATGTAAATAATATTGAGAACAGTTACCAAAACGATTGCGGCTGTTCGTGGATAGAGAATGGTCAGTTCGGTTATCTTATTTTTCATGTCGAATTATTCCTTTTCTTTCCCATTTATTGTAACCAATCCTCAATATTTTTACAAAAAGACAATAAAAAACGCCCCGAACGGGCGTTTTAGCTTACTTTTCGTCAGCCTTCTCACGACTTTCGTGCGATGACTTAACGAACTCTGATTGCTTTTCTAGGCGTTCATCTTGGCGCTTAGCATCTTCAACTTCGCGGGCATCTGCCGCTTCAAATTCATGCTTTTTTTCCATAATGATTTCCCCCGATTGTGCTTATTGACCTTCGAATTCTTTCTTTTCGTTCTCGAATTCCTCGTTGTCGTAGCGAGCATCCTTATGCTTGGCATCCTCAACACGGGTGTTTGCCTTCTCTTCGTGGGCTTCAGCGGCGTGTTCTTGAGCCTGCTTATTCTTTGCCTCATCAAAAGATTCGCGGTTCTCCTTTGAACCATCACGTAATGTTGCCATCCTTAATTCCCCCTTTTCGATATATTACGATTATAATACTATCATGACAAATTTTAAAGACAAATGTTAAAAAGATTCTAGTATTTGTTTTTCCTGCCCGGCTCACGGAAAATAAGCCTCGCCCAAACCGCCACCTTTAAAAGACCCAAATAAAAAATCAGCCACTAAATCACGGCTGATTTTTCATTATTTAAGAAGCGTGCGCACTCCGCTGTGGCTTTTGTAGCAAAACCACGCTCACGATTAACAAAATTCCCAGTACTTCAACCAGGCCAAGATTTTGTCCGAGGAACAGAACCGAAAACAAAGCTGCGGTCAGCGGTTCAAACGATCCTAAAATCTGTGCAATTGTCGCTGATAGGAACTTTAAACTATTGATATAACACAGACAGGCCACAAATGTGCCAACAATAACGATAAAAAGCACGTTTGCCCACTGCCAATTCGTTAATTGATAAAACGAATGATCACGGAAGCTAGCCGGTAACAATGGCAAACTACCCAAAAGCATCCCCCAGCCAACAACCACGCTCGTTGGGTATTCCTTCAACAAAGGCTTTGGCAGTAAACTATAGGCTATCTGACCAACACCGGACATCAGGCCCCAAAAGATGGCCCAGACCGAAACAACAAACGTTGATAAGTTACCGTTCGTAATCAATAAAACCGTACCAGAAAAGCTAATCACAATCGCTAGTGTCTCCAGACGATTTGGCCGGTGGTGCCAAGCAATCATCATAAAAATCAGCGTAAGCGTCGGGCTCAAAAACTGTAGCGCCGCGGCCGTTGCAACGTTGCCGTAGCTAATGGACAAAAAATAGGACAATTGTGATGGTAAAAAGCCAAATAGGCTAAATAATAAAAGCCGGTTCCGGGTCCGCTTCTGCTGCCAAATACCCAAAACGAGCTGACGACTACTTGGTTGAACCAAGGCGGTCAATAGGCACAGGATGCCACCAACAAAGAGCCTTAGCCCGACCAAACTCACGGGGTGAACTGCGGTGTGATGAAATAAATATTGACTGGCGACACCGCTAATGCCCCAGCACGATGCCCCCAATATAGCAAAAAGAATGCCAACTTGTTTTTTCGTATTATTCATGTGTTCTTCCTCTTTAACCAATATAAAATAGAATCGATTATAATTGAAATTGATAATTTTTATTTCAATATAAGGAGAACTTATGAATAAATTTTTGGCATTAAAAATTATTTTAGAGCAACAAAATATCACCAAGGCGGCCAAAATTTTAGGCTATACCCAACCCGCTGTCACCCAAATGATTGCCAGCCTTGAAAATGACTTGGGCTTTCCCTTATTAATCAAAAAGCACCGGCAAATCAGCCTAACGCCAGAAGGTGAACGCATCTTTCCATTTATCAACCAGCTGCTCAATGATTACCAAGCACTCGAGGAGCAAAAGCAAGAGATTCAGGGCGAAAGTACCGTTATCAAAATTGCCACCATCCCCAGCATTTCACAGCAGTGGTTGCCAAAGTTAATCGCCAATTTTCAAAAGCAATTTGAGAATGTTGAATTTGCCATTATCCAAGGTGATGGCACCAGCATTCCCAACTGGATTGAAAACGGCGAGGCAGATATTGGTTTCGTCAACGGCGATGTCACCGAGAACGGCTTAGTTATCCAACACCAAGTCCTCAAGGCGATTTTACCGTTACAACTTGCTCAGAATTTTCCAGAAAATCAGCCGATTCCACTCGCTGATTTAACAAACTACGACTACATCCTCCTCGAAGAAGGTCTCTTTAGTGAATCGGTCTCAGAGTTCCAAAAAATTGGCATTGAGCCCAAGATGAAATTGCGGCTACACGATAGTTTTTCAACAATCCTCATGGTCGAACAAGGCCTAGGCTACAGCATCATGCCAATGGATGAGGAAACCGAGTCGCTCTACCAGATTAAATCATTCGACACAGTACCGACCATCAGCCGATCCATTAGCCTGTTACAAAAAAATGATGGGCTGCTCACCAACGGCGCTAAAAATTTCGTTAAGTTTGTCCAAACACATCGGGATGCCCTGTAAATTTAGCTAGCATCCATGATTACCAATTAAAAAAATCAGCCTCGCAATAACTTGACATGAACCCAAATTTTAAGGCTCATAGCACTGCGAGACTGATTTTTTATTTAGAATGACCTAAAACTTTATTTTTTCCAACACTTTTTGACAAACCAGTCAACGAGCATCGACAGGACGGTAATAACAGCTAGTCCCAAGTAGAGCGACACCCAGTAGGATATCGGTTCTCCAGGCGAAATCAAAGACCCAATAAACACGAAAAAAAATTCCAAAACTGCGACAAAGAAGGTCGCAAAAGTTCGACGATAGTGCATGACCAGTGTTTGCATCTGCTTTCTCCCCGGGGGCCTGCCCACCTACTCAAAGTCTCGGGTGAAACTTTTTCTAAGGACAGCATACCAGAAAAAATTAGAAATGAAATGATAAATTCAAAAATTTTCTCGCTTAATAGCAATTTTTCCCCAATAAATATTAAAAAATAATAAATTGAGTCCTTTTTACTAGTTTTTTCTTAGAAAAATATGAAATTCCATGCTACAATTATCCTTAGAGAAGTTTAGAATGGTGTCGTGATGACAATTAGGGGAGGATTAAAAATGGCAAGTGAAAAATCTGCGTTTATCTTTATTTCAATGCTCGTGATTTTGGCCCAGGCGATTATTGTCAAATTCAGTCTAAATACCTGGGTGCAATTTGTCATCCCCTTTGCCTACTCCATAATTTTTGTAATCTGCTTTTTCTTCGTTTTCAAGAGCGATAATTGGATTGCCTTTGCCACACTTTTATTAGCAGGCAACATCACCCTCATGGCAACTGCCAACCACGCAAAATCAATTTACTAAATATTCCAAATCAGAATAATCTCAGCTCTGCTAATAAGCAGACAAAAAGGTCGAAACAATCTTGTTTCGGCCTTTTTATTGTGGATAAACTAAGTGAAATTTTTCCAGGACAATTTGTGCCTGATTTTCTCGAAACGCCTTGCCCTCTTCGTGGTAGGCGGCAGTGAAAAACTCATGGTGCACCTGGCGCCAATAGGCTAACGAGCGGTCCCCTTCGCCCTCTTCATAGGCATGTTGGGCGTTAACATCTAGGTACTGTTCAATTGTGACAGCATCATTTTTAATAATGCCAACGGGTTGATTTTGCCCATCTAAAATAACATCATAAGCGCCGAAAGCAGGTAACGGCTCCTCTTCTTCGTATAAATCGTAAGCACTCGCAGTGGCGGTCTTAACGCCTTTCAGGACTAACTGAGCGAGTTCGTCAGCCGCCACACCAAATTGAAAGCTGGATTGCAATTGGGCACCCAACGGAATCACACCCTCGTCTTTGGCTTGTTGAAAAAATGCTACTGGTGTCATTTTCTTTTCCTCTTCCAATTTTAAAATTTAAACATTCTTGTCTTCATTGTACCAGTAAAATACCAACCAATTGGGATTGGCAAACCAAAGGTAGTGATCGCGACCAGCAAAAAAGCATCACTTCTCTCAATGCTACAATAATGACGAAAAATTAGAGGAGGATGCCAATGCTTAGTGACAAGCGCCAAATCGAAATCAAAGAACATGCCGAGAAAGCCCATCAGCAAATCATGGGCCAAAACGTCGACAATGAAAATCTTGCCACCTATTTTAAATCAGTTGGCCTAGCCGTTGTAAATGCTGATTTATCCGACTTCAAGACAACTGCTTACACCCTGTATAACATGGATAAAGATCAGCCACAATTTATTGTCGAAAACGACCTAAACCACCGCGACTGGATTTATATGTTAGCAAAGGAACTCGGCCAACTTATTTTAGGATGGGATTACCAGGTTAACCAAGACAATCCCCAGGTGGTCGAACGTCTCCGTCAAGAGGACAACCAAATTGACGGCATTGCTATCTTAGATTATCCCTTTGCAAACGACGAATATCAGCACCAGAAAAACAGGATAAACGAGGCGGAAGCTGATTTATTCGCAGAATATTTCTTAGTCCCTGATGCTACAGCCCAACCAATCCTACAAGACCTTGATTGGCAAACTTTTTCCATGGCCCAACTAATCCAAAAATTCTCATTGATCTACTTTATCAATGACCAAATTGCTCGCAATCGTCTAACAACTTTAATCCAGGAGGTTTCCCAAATCAAATGACCCAAACTAAGAAAAGCAAGTTAAAGGAACAAATTATTACCCCAGTGGCCGTCCCCTTTGACGACCAGACTCTGCTTGCACAAGATCAAGCGGAATCTTTGCGTAGCCACATTATTAACAATGACACCGCTTCGGCCATCCAGGGCCAGTTAGTGAAGGAACTTAAATCAAAAGCCGCCATCCGACGCTGGCTCATTATTTCCATTAGCCTCTACTTTGCACTAGTGACGGTCGCCATTTTAGGCATTACCATCTTTTTAGCGGACATCGTCGCCATTAAGGTGCAAAGTTACCTGATTACCGGCCTCTTTACCAACCTCATCGGCCTACTGGTCATCATTTACCGCTACGCTTTCGCCGATACTTCTAAACTTATTCATGATTTGTGGACGTTAACCAGGTAAGCCAATGATAAATCAGAAATTATAACGTAGTTAAAAACGACTAAAACGCTATTCAATGCTACCGCTATTTTTACGTCTAACTAAAAGACGAGCACCTTAAAGCCCAAAATCTTATTACCGGAGAATAAGCCCACTGCCTTTAACGTTTTCGTCAGCAATGTTTCTGTCCCGCATTCAAAATACAACTCGAAAGAAGGTCACTCAATGGATTATCAAGTTCTTGCAACGCAAAAATGGTTAAACAAGACATATGGCAAAATTCCTAATTTCAATCAAGTTAACGAAAGTGGTTCGACAGGTTGGCCAACGATTTATGCGCTCATTAAAGGTCTACAGTATGAGTTAGGCATTCCTCTCACTTCCGACCGAGAAGCTGCTTTTGGTGAGCAAACAAGCCGACAGTTTGATAATAAAGTAACTCCACTACTGGCTCCTGGATACTCTAATAACTTTGTTTACTTAATCCAAGGGGCATTTTGGGCAAAAGGTTTTTCTCCCGAGGCCTTTGATGGTCAATACTCCGAAAAAACGGTGACCGCCGTCAAACTTTTCCAACAGGCCGCTGGTTTACCATCAGACGGGCATCTAAATGCTCGCCTTGCTCGTGCTTGATATGTCAGCTTTTGCTTTAGTACCAGGTGGCGATACGAATATTCGCCGCATGCAACAGCAATTAAATCAGAAATACCAAGACGTCACTGGTATTTTGCCAACGGATGGGATTTACCAACGTGCAACAAATCAAGCACTGATTTATGGAGCGCAAGTAGAACTACAGTTAAGCCAAGTTGCTAATGGCTATTGGGGTCCTGCCAATAGCTCGAATTATCGAGCTGCATATTTTAACGGTCTTGCCACAAACTTAATCAAAATTGTTCAATATGCACTTTACGTCAATATGAAAGACTTTAATCAAGAAAAAGGTCTGCCTCACGTTTCATTCACTGGTGCCCTGGATAATGTCACAAAGCAAAATTTGCGTGCTTTCCAGTCTTTTATGCACCTCAGCCCAAAGGTTGATGGCGAACCCGACTATATCACGGTGAATTCACTGATGTCATCAGCCGGAAATGCTAACCGTTATTATTTTGGAATCGATACCGCCACCCAGCTAACCCACGATCACATTCAAGCCCTAGTTAGTGATGAAGTCAATTTCGTTGGGCGCTACCTAACCGGAACTGTTGGCGTTGGTGCTAAAAAGACCGCTAAAAATCTAACACGGTCCGAAGCCGAAATGATTATTCAGTCTGGTTTGCACCTGGTTCCAATCTACCAAGACAATACGGGCGATGTCTCAGATTATACATTTAAAAGCGGACTTCACGATGGTAGCGCAGCCGTTCGAGCAGCCCTCGCTTTAGGAATACCAGATCACCATACCATTTATTTTGCTGTTGATACCGATATGACGGAATATGAAAATAATCGTCATGCTATCCCATACTTCCGCGGCGTCGCGAAGGCCATCAAACATTATCAAATTGGGGTTTACGGTACCCGAAACACTTGTACGATGGTTTCCAATGACGTCTCTTCCGTTAAGTTTGCTTATGTGTCCAACATGTCCACCGGTTACTCCGGTAATTTAGGCTTTTCGCAGCCGCTTAATTGGTCATTTGATCAATTCGATGAGGTCGGTCCTCAAGGAAATCTTCCAGGTCGTGATAAGGTTGCCGTTTCCCATGAAGATGAAGGTGTAACAAACTTAGTCGAATCTCGGGCTGTTGATGGTTGGGTAAAACGCTCTAACTGGAAACTCATGAAACGACTTATGGCCAATCATAATATCGAGCTAAATGGTAAATCCTACGTCCTAATTAACAGCGAATCATTAAAGGTTACGGTTTCATACAAAAACGTTAGTTCACTCAATATCGATACTCCCCTGACATTCACTTATCCAATCAAAAACGGTAAAATTGATTCTGCGATTTCTGCTGATTTTTCAAGCCACGGTTTTCTTTTTGGAGCAAATATTGCTGGCATGATGAACCAATTTACCGCTGGACTAGAGTCGGGCTACGTAACGCTTAATACAGAACTAAATAAGAAAACATTATATATTAATCACTTAACCATTACGATTTCAGATGAAAAAATAAAACCCCAAAACGATACTTTTATCAACCAGGACGTGATTGTCTTTGACATTGATGTGAATTGGACTTACACACAAAAAGAACTCGTCAAGCAACTTAAAAATCCAGCTGATCTTGCTATGCAAAAGACTGCTCAAGGCATGTTAGCTCTCATTCAAGGTGGTGGCTTCAGCCTAAATAATCAAATTGGATTTGGCTTAACCAGTACGATTGTCGCGACTTTAAGTAATTTAAATGAGTTGCCTGAAGAAACGACAAAAGCAGTTGGTACCGCAAGTATCGTTGTCATAGTCCTTGGAATAATGTTAGGTACTTTTGATTTTGTATAAAAATTTATAGGTAAAATGACCGTTATGGATGAGTTGAGAAAAGTTAACAAGGTGCTGAAGATAACGGCACAAAAAAATTTAAAATGGCAAATATTGTTCTTTCTACTCGGAATTATTTTTAGTACGATGGTTCTTCTTCCGGACCTTTCACTTATAATCTCGAATAAAATGAATATTGTAGTATTTTTAGATATGGCCCTGATTATTCTTGAATATATCTTATTAATATTTTGGATTAAATTCATTGTTCAAATTCGAAAATCAATTAGATTATCATTTCAAACAGACATACTCCAGCTGAATGATATGGCAGAGGTTAATGAATGGATTAAGAAAAATTCCTTTCGTAGAATCAAGAACTTGTTTTATTCTACTAATAGAACTCCTTACTTCCTATGGGGTATTATTGAGTTAGAAAAACAATACCGTATTACGTTCGTGGACTTTTCAAAAGACAATCAATTAATTATTTTAAACGTTAAGAAACAAGAACTGGCTCAATATTCAGAAGTTAATAACGTTAAAAAAATCATTTCAAAGAGTAAAGTAAAAGCAAAAAGATTAAGGTTACCTGTTGAAAAACAACTGTATTCATCATTTGGTTTTTACATCAAGTATTAATAGTGCCTTTATATTTTTCTAAAATCTAAACCAACAAAATCCCTTCTGATTGAATCAGTGAGGGATTTTTGCTTTACAAAATTATCGTATTTCACTAAAAAGGTGCACGGAATATTTTCCCGTACACCTAATAAAATTGGCTTCGATGAGCTATTTTTAAATCGCTAAGTTCACTTCATTTTCAGAATAAAGCACCGCCTCACCGCTTAGCTTAGTCCGCTTACCCTCATAATCGCAGTGAAGGACACCTGACCGTGGTGAAGCCTGGTAAGCAGTCAATTGGTGCTTACCTAGTCGTTCTGACCAGTATGGGGCGATATGACAGTGACCGCTACCACAGACAGGGTCTTCGTTAATTCCTAACTTAGGTGCAAATGATCGTGATACACAATCATATTCATCATCCACGATGGCTGTAGCGTGTTGGGCCATCCCATCTAATTTTTTCAGCTTTTCCATATCAGGATCCATCTCAGCAATTGCCGTGCCCTGTGGGAAAACACAGACCAAATCACGTCCAAGATAGGCAGCATCTGGTCGGGCACCGTAGGCTTCCGTCATGGCTTCCGTTACAGGAATTGCCTTCAAATCGTAAGTTGGGAAGTCCATTTCATACAGGTCACCCTTCTTTGTGACCGTCAAATCACCACTCATGGTGTTGAAAACCACTGACTGTCCATCTTTTGGAGCCGCCTTTTGAAAGACTAAGAAACCGGTAGCCAAGGTAGCGTGACCACAAAGGTCAATCTCACCGGCTGGTGAGAACCACCGTAAATCATAGTGGTTGTCATCTTTTTTAACAGCAAAAGCTGTTTCAGAAAGCTTATTTTCCATTGCAATATTTTGCATCATTTCATCACTTGGGAAATGATCAACGAAGAGGACTGCCGCCGTATTACCCTTAAAAATCTCACTTGCAAACGCGTCGACAACATAACTTTTTACCATGGTTGCTTCCTTTCCAAACACAATTAGAATTTCTTTAATTTGCACCATTCTACCACGGTCAAACTGATTTAACAGACATCACCTCAGCTTTCCTGACATCAATTAATTATGTGTTCGGACTCCTGACATCCAGCCTTTTTTAATTAATTTCATTAGAGTTCTTTCGCAGATATTAAAGCGAAAACGCTACTTAGTTTTATTTTTTAAGAAAAATTTGCTTCATCCATATTAAGAACATTTAAACAATTTTTCTAAACCTTATTTTCATTTTTATATTAATCATGTTAATATAAAAAAACATACTAACAAAGTTAATATGAACAAAAACAATAAGAAGGAAGAGAGAAATGTTCAAAAAATACTCTTTATCGTTTATTTTCATTCTCGGCATCTTTATCTGCATGCTTGATACAACAGTCATGAACGTAGCTTTACCAGCCATTAGTGCTACCACTAATACTAATCTCAATACGTTATCCTGGGCCTTAAATGCTTACACCATTATTTTTGCCTCTTTTACAATTCCCTTAACAAGAATTGCAGAGATTTATGGCAAAAAGAAATTTTTCTTTTTAGGTGCATTGCTATTTGGTACTGGCTCATTAATTTCTGGATTTTCATTCACCTTCATCATTTTACTCATTGGTCGAATCATTCAAAGTTTTGGTGCTGCAATTCTTTTTCCGCTTTCAATGTCAATGGGAATTGAATTGATTGAAGGAAAAACAAGAACAAATACAATTGCAATTTTAGGTATAACACAAGGATTAGCATCAGCCATGGGACCAACTGTCGGCGGTATGATCACTCAATATTTAACTTGGCATTGGATTTTCTTTATCAATGTTCCTTTAGCCGTCATTATTATTTTCCTTGGTATTCCAACATTAAGAAAGACGACAATTATTCAATCAACAGTTCAAAGTATTGATTTTTTTGGTTCGTTATTAGGCATCACAATGCTAGCGTCATTTACCTCAGTACTAATTGAGGGAAGACAATGGGGTTGGACTTCAGCACCGACGATTGCTTTGATTCTAGTTGCACTAAT
This sequence comes from Fructobacillus evanidus, assembly GCF_963580165.1. Taxonomy (NCBI): domain Bacteria; kingdom Bacillati; phylum Bacillota; class Bacilli; order Lactobacillales; family Lactobacillaceae; genus Fructobacillus; species Fructobacillus evanidus. The sequence continues at coordinate 55,573 of NZ_CAUZLM010000001.1, read as the reverse complement.
TTCTCTAATAGTATTCATTCTTATTGAATCAAAAATACAGGAACCAATGATCTCGTTGGATTTGTTTAAAAATCGTAATTTCTTAGCATCCGCAATTGTTATTATTTTGAGCAACCTATTTTTAGTGGCTGTAACCGTGCTTTTACCAAATTATTTTGTCAATATTGAAAACTATAGTACGCTGAACGCCTCTTACATGATCACACCAATTACCTTTTGTATTTTTATTATGTCTCCCTTGTCCGGTTTTCTACTTGAAAAAATTGGGCCACGATGGCTAGTATTGATCGGCTTTTTATTAATGGGAATAGGATACGAATTATATGCAAACTTCAACGCTTTAAACAATGTGGCTATGTCATCGATCAGTGGTGCATTCGTCGGCATGGGCTATGGTATTATCACCGGCCCAATCACTGTTATTGCGGCCGCAGACTTTAAAGGAGATCAGTTAAGTAGTTCACAAAGCGTGGCCAGCGTTTTACGCCAGGTTGGAATCTCTATGGCAGTCGCCATCTTTGTCAGTGGTCTATATACTAATTTAGCTAGTGCACAACGTAAAGCAATTAATTATTCCAACCAAGAAATAGTCAGCTTGCATTTGCCACATAATGTAATCGATTCAATGAAAAAACAATCAATTGAATCAATCAAAGCCAAAAAATACAAGTCAAAAACAAATGAGTCACCTACTCACATTAAAGCAATTGATGAACAAATTAACGAAAAAATCGATTTAATCAAGAAAAATTCTAAAAAGGAATTTACCTTAGCTTTTAGTAATCTTTATAAATCAGCTTTACCATTCATGGTCTTTGGTACATTCAGTATTTTTATTTTTCCTCGAAAAAAAGAAAAACTATACCGATAATCTTGTTATAATACAATGAAAAAGAATACTATATGTTAAGGAGTTCAGGGTTTGAAAGGAAAAGATGTTGTTCTAGGGCTTTTGTTCAAAAAAAATTTAACTGGTTATGAACTCAACGAGTTAATCGAAAAACGTTTAAGCCATTTTTTTGACGGCGGATTTGGTATGATTTATCCTACCTTAAAAAAACTAGAAAAAGATGGATTAGTTTCAAAGGAAACAATAATACAAGAAGGAAAACCTAATAAAAATATCTTTTCAATTACTTCCGAAGGAAAAAAAGAGTTTTTGCAAGCTTTGAAAACTGATCCAGACGAAGACAAACTGAAATCCGACTACTTAATTCGTTTTTATTTTGGCGAATACTTAGACCGTAATACTCTGATTAAAAATACTAAAGAACAGATTATTCGTACCAATGAAAAGCTAAAGTTCCTCACTTCCCAAATAGACGAATGGTCAAAAGATATGACCAAGGAACAATATTTTACCTATGAATACGGTATTAAACACTATACAAGCACACTTGATTTATTAAATAGTGAACTAAAATCCTTAGAAAACAGCTTATAATTCAATACAAAAAGCGGACCGCATATCAAATATGCGGTCCGCTTTTGTTTTGAAAATCATTTTACCTAAAAATAGATGCCAATATCTCTTATTTTTTGCTTACGAGCCAGCCAATCATCCCAATTAAGCCAAATAGAATCCAATAATAGCGTGCCAAAAACTCCCAACCATTATTAATCGGCCGATATTGCCACTCGCGCCAACGGTGGTTTTCGTGCCAGTCTTTGTCAGCCTCATCTTCCTCAAAAAACTTTTTGGCACGGTCCTTCACTGCGCCGGTTAATGTTGATGATTGTTGCTGACCAAATAAAACCTCTTCAACCGGAACGTGAAAATAATCGGCAACTGATTGAATCTTGGCCAAATCAGGTGTGACCTCGCCAGTTTCCCATTTGGAAATTGTTTGTCTGGTGACATACAATTCATTTGCCAAACTTTCCTGGGATAAATTATGTTCTTTTCTCAAAGATAGTAAGTTCTCGTTAAAGGTAAATTTCATTGTGCTTCTCTCTTTCATTTCCATTAACCTCAGTATACTGATTTACCAAGAAAGCACTAGCAAAAGCGATTAGGATTTGCGCAATTTTAACGGGCATTTCGTCAATTATCAAGCGCAATCCTTGCTATGAAAGGCTTTTACCGTCAATTGAGTACGAAAAGGTTCTTCGCGTTCATCAAAAAAACGCCACCCCTCAGGGCAGCGATTTTCTGTCAAACTGATTTAATTAAACAGGTAAGAATACTTACCATAGCCTTCTTTTTCCAAGTCTTCCTTGGGAACAAAGCGCAAGGCTGCAGAATTGATGCAGTAGCGCAATCCGCCTTGCTCAGCTGGTCCATCATTAAAGACGTGACCAAGGTGTGAGTCAGCTTCCCCAGAACGAACTTCTGTCCGCGTCATGCCCAAAGAATTGTCAGTTGATTCATTCAAATCAGCGTCATCAATTCCCTTGGTAAAGGATGGCCAACCACAACCAGAATCATACTTGTCGGTTGATGAAAAAAGTGGCTCACCGGAAACGACATCAACAAAGATGCCGTCGTTCCACCACTGGTCATACTTACCAGTAAAAGCACGTTCAGTGGCCGCATTTTGCGTCACATCGTACTGTTCAGGTGTTAAACGTTGCTTTAATTCTTCTTGATCATACTTTGCCATGACTACTTGTCCCCCCAATACTTTGCTTGATAATCGTGTCGAGGGGCCATCATTGCTGCTTCACGCAATGGGTCCTTCTTATAGAAGTCTTGGTGGTATTCCTCGGCCTCATAAAATGGCTTGGCATCCTCGATTGACGTCAAGATTGGCTTGTCGAATCGACCTGATTCGTTCAATTCTTTCTTCGACTCCTCGGCAATTTGGCGCTGCTCAGGTGAATTAACGAAAATTACTGGGCGGTAAGAATCACCACGATCAGCAAATTGTCCAGTCGCATCAGTTGGGTCAGCTACTTGCCAATAAAGTTCAACCAAGTCCTTGTAAGAGAACTTATCAGGGTCAAACCAAATCTTTACTGCTTCGGTATGCCCGGTAGTATGGGAGCAAACTTCCTCGTAGGTTGGGTTTGCCACGTGGCCACCGGTGTAGCCGGAACGAACTTTTTCGATTCCTGGTAACGAGTCAAATGGCTCGACCATGCACCAAAAACATCCTCCAGCAAAAATTGCTGTATCTTGTGACATTGCAATTACCTCCTACATAACATTGTAAACAGTAACGAAAAATAGTCAATGGTATAGTTGTATTTTTATAAGTTTAAAGTCGGTCTTCAATCCATTGCCAAACTTCATCTTTTCCTGATTTAGTAACGGAAGAGAAAAATTGGAAATCAGAATTTTCATCATCAAAATCAACTGCCTTTTTGATAATTGATTCAGATTGGTTTAATTTCCCACGGGCAATCTTGTCAGACTTAGTTGCGACCAAGAGAACCGGAATATTGTAATATGCCAACCAATTGTACATCATGATGTCCTCTTCACTTGGCTTATGGCGCGCATCAACCAAAGAAATCACACCACGAAGCTGCTTACGAGAACTAATGTAGGTCTCAATCATCTGACCAAAGGCTTCACGCTTCTTTTTGGAAACCTTTGCATAGCCATAACCAGGAACATCAACGAAGTAGAGCTTTCCCTCCACATCATAAAAGTTCAATGTTTGGGTCTTTCCAGGCTGACCGGAAGTCCGAGCAAAGTTTTTACGATTAATCAGGGTGTTCGTCAATGATGACTTGCCGACATTTGACCGACCAACCAAGGCAAATTCCGCCCGACCGTCCGTAGGATATTGGCTTGGTGAAACCGCTGACATCACCATTTCAACGTTATGAACGTCCATACTTAGTCCTTTTCATCTTTCTTCAAAACCAGGTTAGGCGCCTTACCTGACGTTACTGACGCCTTAGTGATCACAACCTTTTCAATATCATCACGACTTGGGATATCAAACATCGTATCCTTCATGACGTTTTCAATGATTGAGCGCAAACCACGGGCACCAGTGCCCCGTTCGATGGCCAAATCAGCCATGGCAGACAAGGCAGCAGGCTGGAATTCCAACTCAACGCCATCCAAGCCAAGCAATGCTTGGTACTGCTTAACCAAGGCGTTCTTTGGTTGCGTCAAAATGTGGGTCAAATCCTCCACCGTCAACTCATCCAAGACCGTGATAATTGGCAAACGACCAATAAATTCTGGAATCAAACCAAACTTTGTCAAATCTTCTGGTTCAACATTCTTCAAAACATTTGGCTTATCCAAAGCCTTGGCCTGATCTGATGTGCTTGAACCAAAGCCGATTACTCGACTTCCCAAACGTTCCTTAATCAACGTATCAAGGCCAGCAAAGGCACCACCAACGATAAAGAGGATGTTGGTGGTATCAACTTGGATTAACTCCTGTTGTGGGTGCTTACGACCACCTTGTGGTGGCACGGAAGCAATCGTTCCTTCCAACATCTTCAGCAAAGCCTGTTGGACTCCTTCACCCGAAACATCACGGGTTATCGAAACGTTTTCTGATTTTTTAGCAATCTTGTCAATTTCATCGACATAGATAATACCACGCTGAGCAGATTCCACATCAAAATCAGCGGCCTGCAAAAGCTTCAGCAGAATGTTTTCAACGTCTTCACCGACATAGCCAGCTTCTGTCAACGTTGTTGCATCCGCAATGGCAAACGGAACCTGCAAAATCTTTGCCAATGATTGGGCTAAATAGGTCTTTCCCGACCCAGTTGGCCCAAGCAAAGCGATGTTTGACTTTTGCAATTCAACATCCGTCGTCTTCAAAGCATTTTCATTCACGCGCTTGTAGTGGTTATAGACCGCCACCGCCAAGGTCTTCTTGGCATCTTCTTGGCCAATCACGTAATCGTTTAGATTTTCAACGATTTCCTTTGGCGTTGGCAAAGTCAACTGCTCAGACTGTTGGTCAACCCGCATCTCTTCTTGGATGATTTGATCAGCCAATGCGATACACTCGTTACAAATATATAATCCATCAGGACCAGCGACTAGCTTCTTGACTTCATCAGCATCCTTACCACAAAAAGAGCAGTGGACTGGAGTGGTTTCATTCGGTGTTTGGACCATAATATCCCCCTCTATATCGTCTTTCTCCGGCATTAGCACTCGCTTGCCGGCTTGTTCAACAAGAACAGCTGCCTAAATCAGTAGGCTATGTAAGAAAAAAAGCCCGACCGGGCTTTTTCACTGGCTTACTTCGCCTTGGCAGATGAAACAATCTTGTCAACGACTGCCTTCATAGCAATGTCGTGCTTCAACAAATCATCTGACAATGATTGCTTAACTTGTTCTTCTGAAATATTGTATTGATCAGCCAATGACTTAACTTCGGCAGCAACTTCATCAGCGCTTGGATCAATCTTTTCGGCCTTAACAATCGCTTCCAAAACCAAGTTTGTCTTAACGCGGTTGTCAGCACCTTCTTCAAATTGCTTGTGGAATGATTCCTGAGTTTGACCAGAAATCTGGAAGAACATTTCTGGTGAAATGCCTTGTTGTTGCAATTGAGCCAAGTATTGTTGCATTTGACGATCAACGTCTTCGTGGATCATCTCTTCTGGCAAGTTGCCACCAACAACTTCAGCGTTGTCAACTGCGGCTTGCACAGCAGCATCTTCAAAAGCATCCTTAGCTGCTTCGTCACGTGCTTCTTGCAAGTTCTTCTTTGTCTTTTCCTTCAATTCAGCCAAAGTGTCAACGTCTTCATCAACGTCCTTGGCGAATTCATCATCCAAATCAGGCAATGACTTGCGCTTGATTTCGTGAAGCTTTACTTCAAACAAAGCTTCCTTACCAGCCAAGTCCTTAGCTTGATATTCTTCAGGGAAAGTAACCTTAACGTCAACATCGTCACCGGCTACATGACCAACCAATTGGTCTTCAAATCCTGGGATAAATGAGCCTGAGCCCAATTCCAAAGAATAATCCTTAGCTTGTCCACCATCGAAGTGGTCGCCGTCAACAGAACCGTCAAAGTCAATGACAACAGTGTCGCCATTTTCAGCCTTTGTGCCGTCTTCTTGCAAAACCAATTCAGCTTGGTTTTCTTGTTGGCGCTTGATTTCAGCATCAACTTCTTCGTCTGATACAGTGGCGTCTTGCTTTTCAACAGACAAACCAGTGTAATCACCCAACTTGATTTCAGGGGCAACGGCTACTTCGGCCTTCATTTGCCAGTCAGCACCCTTGTCCATTGAAACTGGAATGATGTCGGGGCGACCAACAACTGTGATGCCTTGTTCAGCAACAGCTGCGTCATAAGCGGCTGGCAAAACGATATCCATGACGTCTTGGTACAATGCTTCTTCACCAAACTTTTGCATGAACAATGACATTGGTACCTTACCCTTACGGAAACCGGGTACGGCAATTTGGTTCTTGTTCTTGTCAAATGCTGGCTTCAAGGCCTTTTGTACATCAGCTTGAGCAATTGAAAATTCTAGTGTACCGCGGTTTGCGTCCGCAGCAGCTGTCCATTTAGACATGTTAAATCCTCCAAAAATAAGTTCTATATAATTTTAGACCAAATGACTGATTTTATCAAGGCCAGCGGCCAAGTTGCTAACGGCGATTAGCAAGTAATCACAATGATTGATGGGTCACCCGCCACCTTTTACTCAAAAACTAGACCAAAAATATCGTGCATAAATATTTTTTCATCCCCGTTTAACTAGCAAATACCGATTCGCTGGCGGATTCTACTAAATCTTTTTACATAAAAACCACTATTGTTTGATATGAACTCCGAAATTTGGATCAACAAATTTCGAGGTTCATATCAGCTTAGCATAGCGGTTCTTTTTCATTATTTTCATTTTTTGACTAGCTAATGACCTTCTGACCATCATAATTCGACGAACTCACCCTCATCGTCCGCATCCCCGTCGTCAAACAAGTCCAAATTAAAGACACGATTGAATTCTTCCATGTTTTCTGGATAATCGTTACTACCCTCGATAGTCAAGACTTCCAGTCCGCGATTGAAGTAAATACGCACACTCCACTGAGTCCCGTCCATGACGCTTTCATTCACGTACTTTCTCTCCCAGCTACCAACTCGAAGATCTTTCAAAGCCTGGAAAAAATCAGCCTTGGTCATCAATCGCTCACTTTTAAAGTTTAAATCATCAGTTTCTTCCGTCCCCATTTTGACAAAATAACTAGAAGCGATGAGGTCATCCCCAACCACAGTAAAGGTATTATTCTGTTGCCCCCACATATAGTCGCCAGTTATGACTTCCATTTTATCGATTGTCTCAATTTTATGATTAAAGCCAGCTTCACGCAGGTCGACTTCCATTAACGGATAGGACCCACCGTGAGCAATCAGTTCCGCCTTTTTCTCAAGCAGGTGTTCATAAACTTGGTTTGCTTCCATGATTTGCCCGTCAGTCCGTAAAAGCTCTTCTAGTGCAAAACCGATGAGTCCCCGCCGTGATTGGCGTATTTTTTGCCAGTAGTCTTGGGTTTCTTCAATCTCGCCAACAAGTTCATCGTTCTCGTGGCGATGGCTATATTCGTGAAAAAAGTCTTCTGCTTTCATCTCTCTAACTCCCCTAATTCTCTCTGAATCGAATTAGGTACATTATATGAAAATCAAAAAACATGCCTTTTAATTTTCAAATGTAAAGCGGTTACATTTCAAAGACAATTATTATTCCCCAAAATAAAAAAGCCAGACAACAGTCTGGCTTTGATGCATATCATCCCTAAAAAATATTTAACTTTCAGAGCATGCATCACTTTACTGATTTTTATTCGGGCAAATTAGCTAAGTCAACGATGGCTTGACCATAGATTCCCATTGAACGGACAAGGTCATCAACCAAGGCAAATTCGCCAACTTGGTGCATCGTATCTGGTGAATCGGGGAACAAAGCCCCAAAGGCAACCCCGCGCTTCATCAAACGACCGTAAGTCCCACCACCAATCACTTGATCGTGTGCTTCTAGGCCAGTTTGCTCGTGGTAAATGTTCAACAAAGTTTTGACAACTGGATCCTCAGGTGAAACGTAGTGTGGCACTTGTGCATGGCCACCAATCTTGGCTGAGTAGTCCCAGGCTGGCATTGCCTTTGCTAACTTTTCCTCGATAAATTCTGGTTCGATTCCCTTTGGATAACGGAAGTTAAAGTTGATGTAAACGCCCTTTTCCAAATCGAACTTTTGAATTCCAACGTTCATTGACAAGGCACCCATCACATCGTCAACATGGTTGACACCTAATTTTTGACCAGTTGGATCATCGTGTGACAAGTCACCCAAGTAAGCAAGGAAGTGCGCAGCTGTGCCACCAAAGTCATATTGCTTCAAGAATTTTGCCAAGTAAGTTCCGGCGTTCTCACCCGTTTCAGGCAAAGAACCGTGGACTTGCTTACCAAAGACTTCAAAGGACAATTGGTCGCCGTCTGTTGTCACCGTTCCAGACACCTGAGGATTATCAGTCAAGAAGGCTGCAAAATCAGCTTCAACCTGGTCAGCAGCAAGACCTGATACGGCAGCGCGAGCAACACCTGGCACCATGTTCGTCCGAATTCCTGATTCAAACGAAAGCAACTGAGCATCATCCCCGTTAGTTGCTGGTGAAGTGATGTTCACCTGCAAGTTTCCCTTTTCACCGTTAATAATTGGGTATTCGGCATCAGGGGAGAAACCAAAGGCTGGTGCTGGTTCAACTTCGAAATAGCGCGTCATCCCCGTCCAATCGTTTTCTTCATCAGTACCGAAAATCAAGCGAACGCGACGCTTCAATGGCAAGTCCAGATCACGAATCATCTTAAAGCCGTAATAGGCAGCCAAGCCGGGTCCCTTATCATCAGAAGCCCCACGGGCAATCACCTTACCGTCTTCAATGACGGGATCAAAAGGATCCGTTTCCCAACCTTCACCAGCAGGCATAACGTCTACGTGAGAAAGCAAGGCAACGTACTCATCGGCATCCTTGGGACCGATTTCGATGTAACCAACCAAGTTATCAATGTTCTTGGTCGTGAAGCCATCGCGGTCGGCCAAGGCCAAAATGTGAACTAACGCATCCTTTGGACCGGGTCCCAACGGTGCATCCGCCGTCTTCTTGCTATCGTCACGAACAGAAGGAATTTTCAAAAACTCCTTCAAATCAGCCAAGTAAGGCTGTTCTTCTTCCTTAGCTTTTGCCTGCCAATCAATCATCAAAGACCTCCTTGTGGGAAGGGACCGAAGTCGCTCTCACCTTTTTCATTATTTTCTCATTAAGTTATTTTCATTATACACATCTTAGGCGTAAAATGCTTAGCAGAGAGGTGAAAAATGATTAAATTAACTGAGAAAATCGTGCAAGAAGTGATTCAAGTTCGACCACGCCAATCGCATAAGGGCACTTTCGGCAAAATTTTAATCGTCGCGGGTAACCAAGACCTAGGCGGGGCAGCCATCATGAATGCCGAAGCCGCCATTTACGGTGGTGCTGGTTTGGTCACGGTGGCCACCGACCCCGTTAATAAAACCGCCCTCCACGCCCGCTTGCCAGAGGCCATGGTCGTTGACTATCATCAAGACCTATCGGATTTAATTGCCGGCGTGGACGTCGTCCTCATTGGTTCTGGTTTAGGAAATGAATTAACCATTTTAAAGCAGGTCCTAAAAGAACTCACCGACAAGCATAAGGTGATTTTGGATGGGTCAGCCTTGACCATGATGGCACAGGAAAATCTGCCCCTACCACAGGGCCAAATCATCTTAACGCCCCATCAAATGGAGTGGCAACGTTTTGGCCAAGTCGCCATCGCTGACCAAGCAAAAGAAGACAATAATTGGGAGGCCCTTGTTGCCATGAATCCTGAACCAATTTTGGTTTTGAAGTCTGACCAGACTCAGGTATACTTGGAAAATGAGCTTTACCAACTGACGGTCGGTGGCCCCTACCAGGCAACTGGCGGCATGGGCGATACGCTAGCCGGCATCATTGCGGCATTTGTAGCTCAATTTCAAGACACAAATAGAGCCGTTTTGGCAGCCGTCTACAGTCATTCAGCAATTGCAGAGCGTTTGGCGGACACGGCCTACGTCACCTTACCAACCGAAATTGCTAAGGCCCTCCCGGCCTTCATGAAAGAAATGGCGGACCAAACCCCAACGCTCTAACCAGCATTTACCAAAGTGGGTTTACTCTCAACTAAAATCAGCAAAGGATACTGAGACATAATGAAATTTATTTCGTGGAATATCGACTCCATTAACGCCGCTGTCGAACACAGTTCAGATCGTGGCAAGATGACCTGGGGCGTTTTATCTGATTTGGCTGCGCAAAAGCCAGACGTTCTCGCCATCCAGGAAACGAAACTCAAGGACTCCGGCTTAACTAAAAAACACCTAGCCGCCTTGACTGAACTCTTCCCGGATTATCACTTTTACACCAACTCATCAACAGCCAGAAAGTCTTACGCTGGTACCATGATGATTGCTAAAGAAGAACCAGTTGCCGTTGACTACCCAACGATTGGCGCCCCTGGTGAAATGGACCAAGAAGGACGGATTGTCACCCTTGAATACAAAGACTTCTTTGTTTCCACGGTCTACACCCCCAATGCCGGTTCAAAATTAGACCGGCTTGAGGACCGTCAGGCATGGGATGATGCCTATCGGGCCTATATTGATGGTTTGAATGAAAAAAAGCCCGTCATCTTTTCCGGTGACTTTAACGTTGCCCACGAAGAAATTGACCTGAAGCATCCAAGCACCAACCACCATTCCGCTGGCTTTACAGACGAGGAACGCGAAAAGTTTACCTTGTTGCTGGATGCCGGTTACACCGATACCCTGCGCGCCAAGAACCCTGGACAAGCAGATATCTATACATGGTGGGCACAGCGAGTTAAAACATCTAAGATTAATAACTCTGGTTGGCGGATTGACTATTACTTAGTTTCAAACCGGATTGCCAGTCAGGTTCAAGATATCAAGGTTGTTGATACCGGTGCCAGACAGGATCATGCTCCAATTGAGCTGACCATCGACTTATAGCAAATAAAGCCCTCGTCGGTGAGATAACTCACTGGTGAGGGCTTTTATCAAAAATAAGTTATTCTTCTAAAAATGGACAAGATGCACTTTGATGAAGAACAACTATATCGCTTAGAAAAATTTAATAACAAGGGGGCCGCTACTGTTTATTCGCATAACGTCCCCCCCTTTTGTAATGTTAATTGTTATTTATTGTTCGAATTGTATCAGTGAGGTGCACTTTCTTTTCCAAATCCTTTTGAAAATTAGAATCATCGCTCGCACCTATTTTGGATGTTTCTTGTTGATATTTTTCAAAAGCCTCAAGGTCTCCTCGAACAAGCGTGCTAACTTCGCTTGCAGGAACAATTCGGCTTATTTTGACATAACTGCCCTTATGATAAGCCATCACATAAGGTTTCACAACACCAGGATTTTCACCAGTTGATAGCGTTAACTTTGTCCAAGAGGTTCCCATTTCATTATCAGAATACCAAGCCGTCCATTCACGATAGCTTTTTTCTGATGTTAAATCTGGAATTTTTGTATAGGATACTTGATACGTCAAAAAAGGATTCCAACGATCAATAGTAGCAATTCCCTTTGAATAGCCAAAAATCAGTACACCAATCCAAGCGCAAAAGAACACAAAAATCGTTGCCAATGTAATTGTCAATTTTTTATAGCGTGTTTTTAACTTTACATCCCGATCAATTGTCGTCGCCATATCTTGCTTATTTTTCATTGTGTTTTCTTCTCCAAACATAATTTGTTCGAAAGACACATCAAACAAAACACAAATGCTTCTCAAAATTTCCAAACTAGGATAATTTTTCCCATTTTCCCAGGTCGACACCGTTTGGCGACTGACGTGTAGAATATCAGCTAATTCTTGCTGAGTCATTTTCTTACTTTGACGAAGTCTTTTAATATCTTGCTCGAAACTCATGTCTTTCACCTTTAATTTAGAGAATTTACTCTTATAAGACTAGCAAGAAAGACTATCATTCGTAAAGCAAGTTATACTTGCGCCATGGCTATTAGTGTCCTTCTGTTATATTCGTCAGCAAATATAGTGACTTCTTTTTTTGATATAATTAAGTGATAATCAAAGAAAAGAGGAAGTATGAAAAAAGTATTATCTTACATCAATTGGAGTGCTGCTGTGGCACTCGCCTTGCATGCTTTAATTACTAATTTCATTTGGCACGTCAATTGGATTTTATCAATCGTACTCTTTATCATCCTATTTGCCTTGTCCGAAAGTATATTCCAATACATCCAAAAAAGTCTCATCAAAATTCACAGAAATAATTTTTATTCAGAAAGAATGGAGAGAAAAAAGCATGACTGAACAACAAATACTAAAGTTCTGTAAAATTGTCATGATACCTATATTAATTGCTGAACTCTATTGGCTATTTTTTGATTTCGTATCAGAAGGTTTTTGGGGTGCTGTTATTCCATTTTCAGCAGTCATTTCGAACTGTTTTTTACTTTCAGCGGTCTTTGGAAAAAAATCTAATGATGATTCTCAAAGATAATTTTTATTCAGAAAGTGTAGACTGGAGAGAATTTTGAAACAATATTTGAAGAAAAACTTTTTATTTTATTTGATGAGTACAACTGTGTGCTATGTGCTTACTTTTTTTGTGCTTAAGATAATTAATTTTGGATTGATCAAGAGTATTTTAGCGATAGTAGTGTATTTTTTTGTTTCATTATTAATGGGTTATTATTTAGATAAACACGCTCACAAAGAGTCTCATCAAAGATAATTTCACAAAATAATAATAGCTCTAGCAAGCATTTCCGAGAGCCATACCAATTCTTTTTAGCTAAATTCACAATAATCAATTTCACAAAAGCCCACAATCCTGATATTCACCAGGTTATGGGCTTTTACTTTTTATAAGACACGTTATATCAACTGGTTATATTATTAGATAACGTTCTTTCATTTTATCTTCAACGGTGTATCTAGCATCTAAAACACCATGCTTTTTTAAATTGAATTAGCATTAACATATTAACTAATCAACCTATTGTAATACGATAAAATTTTTATTGTATAGCTTCTTACTTATCAGCATCCTAATTCTTTCATGCTGTTTCAGAATAACTTAAAAACTGCTATATCGTAATTTATATCATTTTTTCTATATATCACCGAATGTACTAATAGTTCATTAGCCTTTTTTCTACAAGTGATATAATAGAGGCATAAGAAAAGCGGTGTTATTTGAGCAACACCGCTTCACTAGCAAACCCGTTAAACGGTGGCTAGCCTTTATATCATTAAATAACCATCGGCTCGCGAAAGATTAGATGGTTATTTTTTTTGACCTAATTTAACGAGATCAATATTTTTTCTAATTATTCAAACTGCGTTAGTAATTCATTAGTCTTTTTTTCTATAAGTGATATAATGAGGGCATAAGAAAAGCGGTGCTGTTTGAGCAACACCGCTTTACTAGCAAACCCGTTAAACGGTGGCTAGCCTGTAAATGATTAAATAACCATCAACTGGCTAAAGTTGGGATGGTTATTTTTTTTGACCTAATTTAACGAGATCAATAACAATGCCGATGAGCGTTAGAACAAACATTCCAAACGCCCACAACAATGTTAAGACATCCACTACGGACATCAGGCTTCTCCTTTCCTAGGATGCTGGGGGTTATGATTTTAAAACCATAGGCACCACCACCTTTCCAGGATAGCCAGGATAGCCACCATCTTCACTTGTTTGCATACCGATATTATAGCATAAACGCCTCAACCATGCGGTTTACAGCAGTACTGACTAGTTAAACGATTCATTGAAAAATGTATTTAAAGAACAATATTACGCCGTTAATATCCTCTTGAAAAGCACAATCAACACACTTTATTTATTACGAACATACTCTTTTAGGACCTGATTTCCAAAAAGTTCACTTTGATAAATCAGAATCTCCGCACAGGCCAAAGAATCCTCCAGCGCATTATGGTGGTGATCCAAACGAATGTTCAAAGCGGCAGAAACCGTGTTGAGCTTATGGTTTTGTAAATCAGGCAAGAGCCGGCGCGAGGTTTGCACAGTATCCAACAGTTGGTAATGAGCTTCCGGCAGACCATAATAGTCTAGGCAAGCCCGTAAAACTGAAGCATCAAAATTAGCGTTATGCGCCACCACGAGTTTTTCCTCAGTAAATAATGGCGCAATCGTTGGCCAAATTTCTGCAAATGTGGGCGCATTGACAACGTCCTTTGGATAAATGCCATGAATTTGCGAATTCCGCGCTGAAAACGGTGTTGGTGGCTTAATCAAGGAATAAAATTGATCCACCACCTGGTTGTCACGCACGACAACCAAGGCAAGTGAAACAGCCGAATGACGCTGGTTATTGGCTGTTTCAAAATCAAAAGCGACAAAATTCATTAGAACAGTAACTCCATTTTTACTAGGTTTGCTTGGCGGCCGGACCGTAGTTCAATTGGCTCCGGTTCTTCACCGACTTCCGTGAAACCAAGCTTTTTATACAAGTGACGAGCAACCTGATTTTCCAGGTCAACATCGAGCCAAAGACGATCATAACCGGCTTCTTCGGCCCAAACAACCATTGCTGCCAGCGTTGATTGACCCAGTCCGTGGCCCTGAAAGGCTGCCAAAATTGCCAAGCCAACTTCCCCATCGGCAATTGAAGCAATGCCAATGGCAACTGCGTCACTGTCTTCTTCATGGCCCAATGGCTTGGCCCAAATCAACCAAGTCTTGTTGGGCAGGTCATCGTGTTTCAAATCAGCTTCTGCAACTGACGATTGATCAGACGCTGCTAATGAATCACGAACTTCCGCTAATTCGAAAGTATCCGATTCCTGTTTGAGCTGCGCCAGCAAATCTTGGGCAGCCTGAGCCTGCTGGAGGTCCAAGCCAAGCATTGAGTACTCATAGTGGTCAAATTGTGCTGCAATCATCCGTGTAAGTCCTCCTCAATTTGAGCGGCTTGGCCCAACCCCCGAACCACAATTTCACGGTCAGAGTCTGCGCCCGCCATGCGGGTAAAGGTCATTTCTAAGCGATCATTTGGTAACAAATCCGCCATGTACTGAGGCCACTCAATCAAAGTGACGCCATCAGTGCCCAAATAATCTTCGAATCCCTGGTCGGCTGCCCCCATATTTTCAAGACGATAAGCGTCGAAATGATACAGTGGAATTCGCCCTTCCTCATAGGTATTCAAAATATTAAAAGTCGGGCTTTTTACCCGACTCGTAATTCCTAAGGCCTTAGCCAGTCCCTGAGTAAAGGTCGTCTTACCGGCGCCTAGGTCTCCTTGGAGGGTCACCACCAGGCCGGGGTAAACGAGCTTGGCTAATTGCTCAGCCAACGCCTGGGTTTCTTTTGGATTGTTCGTCTGATAGCTTTTCATATTCCATATTATAACACTGTCATTTGGCTGAGCACTGGGCACTTTGCTGGTTTTTTGTCCTGATTTTAAAAATTTCTTGTCAGTCCCCCAGTCGATAGGAGTACAATGAAAATAATCAAAAGAATTGAGAGGATTTTTACGAATGTCAAAAACAACTTTATTCCAAGTTGGCACGATGCAGCTACTCGCTAACAGCCTCTTAGACGGGACAATGTCCATCCACGACCTCCTGCAACACGGTGATTTTGGAATCGGCACAGGCCAGGGTCTAGATGGCGAACTGATTATCTTAGATGGGAAAGCCTACCATACCTTGGTTTCTGGCGAATCTGAAGTACCGGACGAAAATTTCAGCTCCCCATTTGCAGCCGCTCACCACGGTGATTTCAAAGATTTTGGAACAGCGGAAAATGCTGATTTGGAAGCCGTTTTACAAGACACCATCGACAAGTTACAAGCGCAAAATCAGTTTGCGGCTTTCTTGATTGAAGGCGAATTCGAAACCATGACCACTCGCTCGGCTGCGGGTAGCCAAAAGCCATACCCATCCCTAACCGAAGCCGCCGAAAAGCAACAGGTCTTTCACGGTTCAAAAGTTAAGGGCCGTCTTCTTTCCTATTACGCACCAGCTATTTACCAGGGCGTAACCGTAGCCGGCTTCCACTCTCACTTCCTTTCCGATGACCATGACCTTTCTGGCCACGTTTTGACCGGAAAAGTTTTGTCAGCCACCGTTAAGGTGCAAAAGTTCGATACCATCGAACAGGTCTTGCCAACCGAAAACCCTGATTTTAAGGCTGCTGATTTAACCGACTTATCAATGGTTCACAAAGCCATTGAAGCGGCTGAATAAGTTTCCTGAAAGACATTTAAATCAACAAAAAAGCAGTTGCCGTAGTGATTCTCAAAATTTGGACAAACAAATTTCGGGGCTCACATCAATGGTAGCTGCTTTTTTATTTTACTTATGAATAAACATCGCATCCCCAAAGGAGAAGAACCGGTACTTGGCCTCAACCGCATGGTGATAGGCATTCAAAATGTTCTCGCGGCCGGTAAAGGCTGCCACCAACATCACCAAGGTTGACTTTGGCAAATGAAAATTAGTGATAAAGGCATCAACAACTCGCCACTTGTAACCAGGCTTAATAAAGATTTCCGTCCAACCAGAATCGGCCTGAAGTTGCCCATCAAATTTCGAACCAATTGTCTCCAACGTTCGAATTGACGTCGTTCCAGTAGCAACAATCCGGCCACCCTGCTCACGGACCTTATTCAACGTGTCCGCCGCTTCTGCACTCAATTGATAAAATTCAGAATGCATCTGGTGGTCTTCAATGTTTTCTTCTTCCACTGGTCGGAAGGTTCCCAGACCAACGTGCAAGGTCAGTTCCACCAACTCAACGCCCTTATCAGCAACCTTTTGCAGCAATTCTGGTGTCCAGTGCAGTCCGGCAGTTGGTGCAGCGGCTGAACCATCCACCTTGGAATAAACCGTTTGATACCGTTCTTGGTCTGCCAATTTTTCCTTAATATATGGTGGCAAAGGCATTTCACCCAACTCGTTCAAGCGTTCCATAAAAATGCCATCATAAGAAAATTCAACATAGCGACCACCGTGTTCTAATTCGCCAACAATTGTTGCCGTCATCACGGGGTTTTGAGGGTCATCTCCGAAAATGATTGTTGAGCCAATTGGTGACTTTTTAGCTGGCTTTACCAACGTTTCCCAAACATCCCCATGGTCTTGGCGCAATAGTAGAACTTCGGCATGGCCACCAGTCTCCGGACGAATTCCGTGTAACCGGGCTGGCAAAACTCGTGAATTATTCATCACCAAAGCATCGCCTGGGTTCAAATAGTCCAAAATGTCATAAAAGTGCCGGTCCTCATAGGCCCCAGTTTCGGCATTCAGCACTAAGAGACGAGAAGTATCGCGCTCCTTTAAGGGTGTTTGCGCAATTAATTCTTGGGGCAAGTCATAGTCAAAATCTGATAATTGGTAATGTTTTTCTTCTGTCATAAATCTCTTTTAAATTCTTTTATTCAACAGCCAGCAGGCTGTTAGTGTTTATGCTTTCGAGCAAAGAATCGCCCTAGTTGGGATACTTAGCCAGTTAAGGACGATCAAATCAGTCCCTTGGTTCAGGAACCGACCGGCCCAAATGTTGGTAGGCCGCTTCCGTCACCACCCGACCTCTTGGAGTCCGGCGAATAAAGCCTAATTGCAACAGGTAAGGCTCCACCATCGATTCCAACGTATCGGCTTCTTCCCCGATATTAGCAGCAATGGTCGCAAGGCCCACCGGACCACCATGATAAAAATCGATCATAGCATTTAGTAACTTGTGGTCGGTATCATCGAGGCCCTTTTGATCAACGCGCAACTTATCTAAGGCTGTTTCCACCAAATCCGTATCAATTGCTTCTTTTCCGGCAACTTGGGCGAAGTCGCGCACCCGCTTCAACAACCGGTTGGCAATTCGCGGTGTTCCTCGTGACCGGGAGGCCACGGCATAGGCGCCGTCCTTTGTGATGGGTGCCTCGAAAATATCGGCCGTCCGAATCACAATCTGCTGCAAGTCTGCTGGCTGATAGTATTCAAGGGAGTTAATAATCCCAAAGCGGTCACGCAAAGGCTTAGACAGCATCCCCGGCCTAGTCGTCGCACCCACTAGGGTAAAGGGTGGCAAAGGAAAATGAACGGCTCTGGCAGTCGGCCCCTGCCCGACCATGATATCGATAAAATAATCCTCCATGGCGGAATACAGCATTTCCTCAATCGCCGTTGGTAGACGGTGAATTTCATCAATAAAAAGCACATCCCCTGGTTCCAGACCATTAAGCAGGGCGACTAAATCGCCACCCTTTTCAATTGCCGGACCAGAGGCTGTCTTCAGATGCACGCCTAGTTCATTAGCAATAATCATTGCTAACGTTGTCTTTCCTAACCCTGGCGGTCCGAAAAGCAGAACGTGGTCAAGGGCTTCTTCACGCATTTTAGCAGCTTGAAGGTAAACCGCTAGTTCCTCTTTTAATGGCTGTTGACCAATATATTCGCGCAAGTACTTGGGTCGCAGGGAAAGCTCATCTTGCTGATCCCTAGCGTTCTCTGCTGCATCACGCAGCAATGCGTCCGTCTCATTTTGGCCTTCAAACCAAGTATTAAATTGTGGGCTTTCATCAGTCATATCATTACTATTATAGCGCATTTGCCCGCCTCCTTTCTGCTTGCTTGGCAAAATAAAAGACGGCCAATTCTGGTCGTCTTGTCAAATCAAAGACCTGACTGATTTAGCCAATCCGGTAGTGCCTTGACCAACTTGTCTAAAGCCCGACCTCGGTGTGAAATCAGGTTCTTCTCCACCACCGTTAATTGGGCAAATGTTTTTTGCAATGGCTCGTAATAAAAGATTGGGTCGTAACCAAACTTGTTGTCGCCAATCTCTGTTTCCGTAATTTGACCGTCAACATGGCCACTAACAACCAAAGGTTCTTTACCAGGACCAACCAGTTCAAGTACGGTCGTGAATTGTGCCTGCCGATCCTGTCCTGATTTTCCAGCTAACTTAGCCAAAACCTTGGCATTATTGGCATCATCATCGTGGTCGCCTGCATAGCGAGCCGAATAAACTCCTGGCTCGCCGTTTAAGGCTGCAATCGTTAACCCGGAATCATCAGCCATGATATAGTCATCTGGATAGACGGCCGCTAGAGCAGCCGTCTTTTTATGAACATTTTCGGCAAAGGTTGTGCCGTCTTCAATAATTTCAGGGACCTCATCCAAGTCTTTTAAAGACAAAATATCCCAGCCCAAATCGAGCTTGGCCAATGCCTCCTTTATTTCTTGCACTTTATGGGCGTTGCCAGTTGCGATAATTAAGCGCGTCATCGTTACTCCTTCTTTTAGAAATCAGGGTTACTCTTCTTGCCAGGTGAGCACCTGACTGCTGGTCACTAACTCACTGCAATCAATCTGTTGCCGGTAAATTAAGATGGGTAAAATGCCAATCGTGTTTTGATCCCAACCATTGCTCGGCAATCGTTGAAAAAGTTGAGACCGGTCCAGTTGTGTATAGTTGGTACTGTTTGTTTTCTGGACGAGCGGCCGTGTCGCTGTCAGCCAACAAGTCCTGTTCCTTCAGGATAGTCGCTAATTTTTGCGCCGTGGCAACACCAGGATCAACTAGAGTTACCTCTGGCAGGGCCTGTTGAATGACATCTGCCAATAGCGGAAAGTGCGTACAGCCAAGCACCAACGTGTCGATACCCGCCTCTTTGAGGGGCTGCAGATGGTCTTTAACGATTTCTGCCACCTCGGCATCTTGATAGCGGTTTTGTTCAACGAATTGAACAAAGTCAGGTTCTGCTTGTGCAAAGACCTGACTACCCGGCGCCGCTTCCTGAATTTCGGCCTGATACTGACCCGAATCCACGGTTCCCTCGGTCGCAATAACACCGATTTTCTTCGTCTTGCTAGCCAAAACTGCTGACTGAACACCGGAATCAATCACACCGATGACCGGGATAGCTAAGTCTTCTTGTAAGCCAGGTAAAGCGCAGGCAGTTGCCGTATTGCAAGCAATCACCAGCGCCTTAATGTCATGATTTCCAATTAAATAGTCGGCAATTTGTCTGGTAAAATCAGCAACTTCCTCTGGTTCACGAGGACCATAAGGCATTCGTGCTGTATCGCCAACATAAACGATGGCTTCTGCTGGCATGGATTGGACAGCGGCTTTTAAGACGGTTAAGCCGCCAATGCCAGAGTCCATCATGCCAATTGTTTTTGTATTTTTCTTCATAATAGTCTTATTATCTTCCCTTCAAAACAAATTGCAAGCCTTTGCCCCCGTTTAATCTCTCTTTTGCTATAATAACGGAAGAAAGGAATCTTTACTTATGTCAAATGCTCATTCTCAATCAAATAACGGTACCAATCAGACCGTTAGTGCCTTTGCTCCACTGCTCTTACGTGATGCCCTTTTGGCCAATATCTTAACGGATGATTATGCCAACATTACCTACTGGGCCGGAAAAGAATTGGCCCGACAGTTCCCCGTGGAAACGAGTGCTGATTTACCAGCCTTCTTTGAAAAGGCTGCTTTTGGTGATTTAACCATCAAATACCAAAGCGGTGACCAACAGCAATGGCTTCTTTCTGGTGCCATGGTAGAAGACCGATTGGCAACGAACCACCAAGCTGATTTTTCATTGGAAACTGGCTTCTTAGCGCAACAGCTGGAGTTGCAAGAAGAAGTTGTGGCGGAAGGAACCTTCCAAGTTTCTGCTCGACAACAGACAGTAACAGTAACGATTTTGACAGATATGTCTCACAAGATTAGCTCTTTGACCTCTTCTGAACAGGTTGCCCTCCGTGACCGGTTCTTAGACCAAGGTGAAGAAATCGCCACTGAAGACATTGATAACCCTGAAGCACTCACCGTTAATCGCCAAAGCGTACCGGTTGATGAACCAGCAATTCAAATCAGTGAAGTTGACCAAGCCACATCAGAAGCGCCCGTCGAAGTTGAGCCAGCAGAATCTGCGGCGCCAGTTGAGGCGGAGCCAACAACATCGGCGGCTTCAGTGGAAACTAACTCAGCAGTATCTACAGCACCAATTGAGGAGGCAGAACCAACAACATCGGCGGCTTCCACAAAAACTGAGTCAGCATCTTCCACATCTTCAGCTGAAGATGCACCAGTGGCATCTGCCAGCACCGCTGACACTGAGTCGGTCACTAAACAAAGTCAGAGCAAAAAAAGCGCCTTTTCATTCTTCCGACCAAAGAAGAACCAAGCAGAATCAACTGCCCCTGCCTTAACAGACCAAGAACAACAAGAAGCAACCGCTCCTGCACCTGAAAGTCAAAGTGCGACAGTGGTCACAGAATCAACTAGCGAGCCAACCGACAGCCAGATAGCCGATACGCTTTCACTTGAGCAATCGATTACCAATTCACTGTTGGCCTTCGGACAAGAACGGCGCCAAAAGCTTGATCAAAAAGACGATTCAAGCTTGAACAAATAAAGCACTAATCGAGACAAAGAAAAGAACAGCAGCCCCACAATTTTGCGGGTTGCTGTTCTTTTTTAGTAACCAAAAGTCAGACAGGCTTAGCCTTCCTTATTTTGGCGACGCGTATTCCGGCGATCTTGACGAAGTTCAATTCGACGATCCATTTGACGCTTACGCTTAATCTTATTCTTAATTTGACGCTTATAGCCGGGCTTGACGTTCTTCTTCTTTTTCTTGACCATCCCGACCATTTCAGGGTCCAACTTATTAGTTGTTGCGTGACGCTGTGTCCGGGCCTTACGATCCTTGACCGCCACGATTTCATCCCCACGAATCTGCTTATGAGCAAACTCGATACCGATTTTTTCCAGCTCAGCAATCCGGTCTTCTTCATCGGGTCCGTAAAGAGTCACGGCCGTTCCAGCCATCCCATTCCGTCCCGTTCGACCAACACGGTGAACGAAGAATTCTAATTCGTCTGGCACACCATCATTAATGACGTGCGATACTCCTTCAATATCGATACCACGAGCAGCTAAATCAGTAGCAACTACGTATTGGTAATCCAGGTGCAAGACACCCTTCATTGTTCGACGACGTTCACGTGGTGGAATATCACCATGAATTTCGGCAACTTTAAGACCACGGCCACGCAAATGCGCTGCCAATTCCTTAGCTCGTTCCTTGGTATTGGCAAAAATCAGCGCCAAATAAGGATTGAAAATCGTCAACAACTTGTCGATGACCTCTTCCTTATCCTTGGACTTCGTCGGCACCAACCAGTTGTCGATCGTATCGGCAATCGTTGCTTCCGTTGGAATCGTCTGGAAATCAGGATTGTCCAAATACTTCTTTAAGAACGGCTTCAACTTTTCTGGCATCGTTGCTGAAAAGACCAACGTTTGCAGGTCCTTTGGCATCGCACCAGCCAAGAAATCAACTTCGTTCAAGAAGCCCATGTCAAGTGTCATATCCGCTTCATCGACGACCAAAGTCCGCACTTGGTTAACCACCAAGGCACCACTCTGAACCAAGTCCTTTAATCGTCCTGGCGTTCCAACAACGATTTGTGCTTGGTGCTTCTCTAACTGACGAATCTGGCGGGCCTTATCAGTCCCACCGACATATTCGGCAATGGAAACCTTCACTAATTCCATCTTTTCCGCAAACTCACGGGCAGCCTTAGCAATCTGAGCAGCCAATTCCCGTGATGGTGTCGTAATCACCACCTGAGTTTGGTTCAATTCTGGCTGCAAGGCGTTAAAAATTGGTACCAAGAAGGTGTGCGTCTTTCCAGATCCCGTCTGTGACTGACCAACAACATCCCCACCACGCAAGATTGTTGGAATCAAGCGTGCCTGGATGGGCGTTGGTTGGTCAAAACCAATCGCCTTTAAAGCTGAAAGCACTTCCGGCTTTAAATTGTATTCACCAAATTGTTGGTTTGTGTTTTTCATGTAAAATCCTTTAAATTTAATCGGCTTGGTTTGCCTTTAAAGCGCTATCCACTCGGTCAATCACCTTTTGAATATCCGCTTCGTTGTATGCCCAGGCACCTGAAGCCATGGGGTGTCCCCCACCATCAAAGTCTTGGGCAATCGTGTTAATGACAACCGACCGTGACCGCAAACGGACCCGGTAATCACCATTTTCTTGTTCTTCAAAGATTGCCCAGGCCTTGACCTTGTCAATCCGTGACGGAATAGAAACGACAAAAGAAGTCCCTGCATTGCCCAGATCAAAGCTGTCAATCACATCCCGCTTGAGAATCACATAGCCGAAGCCAGATGGCAACAGGTTAATATGTTGCATCACATAACCCGAGAACTTCACGGCATTTTCCGACAAAGTCGTCATCGCGTTATAAATCTTTTGATAATCAAAGCCATAGGTAATCAACTCACCGGCCACATCAAAGGTTTCTTTATCCAATGAATACATAAAGCGACCGGTATCACCGATAATCCCAATATAAAGGTAGCGGGCGGCCTTTTCCGTCATCTTCAAGCCCTTGTCGGCCAAGGCTTGATAGAACTGATAAATCAGAACGGAAGTCGCTGAGGCTTCATCCTCGACCCACTGCCAATCACCGTAAGGTTCCACGTTGGGATGGTGGTCAATTTTAACGATTTCCAAACCGTTGCGCCAGCGTTGGTCATCAATGCGGGGATCATTGGCTGTATCGCAAACAATGACCAGGGCCTTCTTGTAGGCCGAATCAGGAATCTCATCAGCCAAAGGTTGACCATCGCCAATCCAAGCTAAACCGGTGATTTCCTTCCCAACGGCATAAATCTTCTTTTCGGGAAAAGATGCCTGCAAAATCGCTTGCAGGCCCAATTGTGATCCGTAAGCATCCGGATCAGGTCGTTGGTGACGGTGAATAATAATGGTATCGTAACGTTTAATCTGTTCTAAAATATCTTCGTGAATTTTGGCCATATGCGCCCTTTCAACTCTTATTACTATTCTTTATTATACCGTAAATTCGAAATTCGTTGTCAGAGCATTTGAAATCAGATTAACCCACTGATTTGACCAATCAATCATAATCAAAGAGTGATAACGATTGAAAGGCTTGTGGGCTGACATTGGAAAAGGTTAGCCCCAGCAGGCGAATGGCGAAGTCATCTGGATACAGGTCATCAAAGATTGATTGCGCCTTTCTCGCCAAAAAATCAGGATTAAGCTGAAACGGGTTGGCCTGGGTAATCGACCTGGTCAGCGTGTTAAAGTCATCATCGCGAACCTTAATGTTCAACGTCCGCCCCACTAGGTGCTTAGCCTCCATGTTCGCCACAACCTTTGTGGCCAAGTCCTTGAAAGTCGCCAAAACAGCTGAGCGGTCGTGGAGGGGAAATTCAAAAGTCCCCTCTTTTCCGACCGATTGCCGAATACGATGGTCTTTCACCTGGCCAAAGTGCGTTGCCCGCGCTTGCCAATAAAGTTGGTCACCGAAAGAGCCAAAGTGGACCCGCAGTTCGTCTTGGCTCAAGGCTCGTAAATCCGCGCCCGTTTTAATCCCTAATTTTTCAAATTTTTCCTGTGATTTCTTACCAACACCGCGAAAGTCCTTAATAGGCAAAGCCGCCACGAAGTCCAGCGCCACGTCGGCACCGATGACCGTTACCCCGTTTGGTTTGTGGTGTTCAGACCCAAGCTTTGCTAACACCTTATTATAGGAAACCCCCACCGAACAAGTTAGTTTCGTTTCCTGCCAGATTCTATGCCGTAACTCGGCTGCCAGCGTTGCCCCCGCCATTGGGCTTTGACTAACGTCTAAGTAAGCCTCATCAAGGGCAACCGGCTCAACCTTATCGGTGAATTCGGCAAAGACTTCATGAATCTGAGCTGACACTGATCGGTACTTATCAAAATCAGGAGCGACAAAAACAGCATTCGGGCAAAGTCGCTTTGCTTCACTTGACCCCATGGCCGAATGTACGCCGGCCTTTCTGGCAATGTAGTTGGCGGTTGCCACAACGCCGTGACCGTGGTGTAAATCAGGATCACGACCGATGATTAGAGGCACCTTCTTTAAGGCAGGGTTATCGCGCATTTCGACTTGGGCATAAAAAGCATCCAAATCGACATGTAAAATTTTTCGGTCATCAACCGCTTGCAAAAATTCAGCCATGCCAGGCACCCCCTTCTTTTCAAAACTGATTTTTTTAAAAAGAAAAAGCCTCCACTATGTGGAAGCTTTTTGCCGTAATCACTTGACGTCGAGACGACGTTCCTTGATACGAGCGGCCTTTCCTTGCAATGCACGCAAGTAGTACAACTTTGCGCGACGCACGCGACCCAAACGAGTTACTT
Source organism: Fructobacillus evanidus (assembly GCF_963580165.1). NCBI lineage: Bacteria > Bacillati > Bacillota > Bacilli > Lactobacillales > Lactobacillaceae > Fructobacillus > Fructobacillus evanidus. Next base: position 30,365 of record NZ_CAUZLM010000001.1, on the reverse strand, counting down.
CAATCTTGTCAACCCGTGGTGAGTGCAATGGGAACGTACGTTCCACACCAACACCAGAAGAAATCTTACGAACAGTATAAGTAGCCTGGATACCAGCACCCTTACGCTTGATAACAACCCCCTCAAAGAGCTGAACACGTTCGCGAGTTCCTTCAACAATTCGTGCGTGGACACGAACTGAATCACCAGCGCGGAATTCAGGAATATCTGTCCGCAATTGGGTTGAAGTCAACTTTTCTAAAATGTTATTTTGACGCATAGTCATTCTCCTAATCGCTAATCTTACACTCGTCCTTAGACTAACGCACAGCGGATTACCGTTAATTACGGCTTATAGCCAAAGATTAGTATAACAAATAGAAGTAGCCTTTGTCTAGAGATTTTAATTTTTCTTGTTCATCACTATCAACTTCTTGTAAAAATTATAGGTTTCATAATTGGCAATATTTTCCAAAATTACTTCGATTTACAATCGAATGGTTATCTTGTCACCGTGACTATATACAACTTTTAGAGTACCAGCATATATTATCATTCACCTTGAATATAAAAATAAAAAAATATTTATTTTAAACTCATTATATATTAATATTTAACTAATAAATACGGCGACATTAATTCAATTACTTCAGAAATAGATTGGACTTTTGTGAATGAAAAATAAAATTACAGAAGGGAACTCCCTTTTACAACAATCTAATCGACAAATTCAAAAGGCTACTACTAGTGATTTTTTTGGTCACTTAGTTAGTTCAACACTGACTTTTGTCATTAGCCTCAGTATTTTAAAGAATACTGGTTCAGCTCTCAGCTACGGCACATCACTAATCTTTGGACCAGTCGCCACAGCAATCTGTGCGCCAATTATTGGGAAGCTAGTCGATTATATTCCCCACAAAAAACTAATGCTGGCTTCTCAAATCATTTTGATGGTTTGGTTAGGCACTGCGTCCACCCTACTAGCTACTCACACATTCCCAACCTTTCCGGTTTTTATCACTACTTTAATTATCATCAACCTTCATTTGAATTTACTCGATATCACTCTAAGTTCCTCAGCAACAGCAATGGTAGTTGAGGAGCAGATTCCCAAACTAAACTCACTTGAGCAAATCTCGATTTCTGCCTCAAATATTATTGGCCCCAGCCTAGCCGGATTAATGTTTTCATTTATAAAGATTTCAACTATTTTTTCCTTTAGCATCATTATTGAAGGAATAGTTTTGCTACTAATGACAACCCTAGATTTTGCTCTAATTTCAAATAATCAAAATTTTGCTAACTCAAGTTCAACCAAACAATTACCATCAAAGTCATCATTTTTCAACTGGCTAAAAAATCAAAAAATTGTCCTAAACATTATTATTCTTGGTGGGATACTTAACTTTTTTCTCGCTCTCTTAACTGTTGGGCTCCCTTACCTTCTTCTTCATCATCTGCATGCTTCTAGTAGCCAAATTGGTTTAAATGAATCAATATCAGGAGTCGGTTTTATTATTGGATCTGTACTCAGTTCTAGAATCAAAATTAATGATCAAGAAATACCGATTAAAAAACTAGGTATTTATATGGGTGCCATCGCTGTCCCCCTACTTGTGATAACAATGGCACTTTCATTCAACAATCATTTTTTGCCTTCTTATCCTTTCGATTTTGGTCGCTGAAGTGATTATTTATATATTGATTATCATTATCAATATTATTAGCAGGATTTTTCTGCAAACCCAGGTCAACAAACAATATCAAGGTCGAACTTTTTCCGCTCTTACTATCGTTACCAACGTCATGAATCCAGTTGGTCTCTTTGTTTTTGGTGCCGTATTTCAATATTCATCTTTTGCAATTCCATTACTATCATCAACTCTCGCCTTTATACTAATGGGTGTCTATATTACCAGACTGAAAGAAAACTAAAAAAGAACTCATCACTGAGTTCTTTTTTTATAATTAATTTTAAGCCTTAATCTTTTCTTCCATCGTAGCTTCAAAGCTTTGCAACTTTGCATCCGCTTCAGCCTGCGAATCGGCAACAACGCCAATATAGAGCTTCAATTTTGGTTCCGTACCAGATGGGCGGAGCGCAATCCATGAACCATCAGCTAACCAATACTTCAAGACATTAGCCTTTGGCTGTGGCAACTTCTTTTCTGATCCAGCTCGATCAATCTGTGTCTGGCTCGCAAAGTCCTGAGTGGCCAAAACTAATTGATCACCAACCGTTTCCAACTTTTGATTACGGAACTTAGTCATCAAGGCAGCCATTTCTTCATGACCATTGACACCAGGGAAATCAAAGGCAACGGTCTTTTCCTCAAAGTAACCGTGTTGCTCGTACAGTTCCTTCAAACCATCAGCAAAACTTTGGCCCTTTTCCTTGTAGTAAGCAGCCATTTCGGCAAACAAAACCAAAGCCTGGATAGCATCCTTATCATGAGCAAATGGCTTTACTAAGTAACCAAATGATTCTTCAAAGCCGAAGAGGTACGTATAATCCTTCTTCTCTTCAAAGCGGTCAATCATGGCCGCAATATACTTAAATCCAGTCAACACGTCTAAGGTAGCAACACCATAGCTCTTAGCAATCTCGCTAGCAAAGCGCGATGAAACAATCGACGTTACAATGGCACCATTTTCAGGCAATGTCTGATTTTTCTTCTTAGCGGCCAACAAGTAATTGACCATCAAACCGGCAATTTGATTACCGGATAAGACTTGGTATGAACCATCGGCCAATCGCACAGCAGCTCCCATCCGGTCAGCATCAGGGTCCGTTGCCACGACCAAATCAGCTTCTTCCTTCTTGGCGTATTCAATAGCCAATGATAAAGCGGCTGGATCTTCTGGGTTGGGCTTCTTCACCGTTGGGAAGTCCCCATCGAGTTCCGCCTGTTCCTTCACGATTGTATAGTTAGTAAAGCCTGCTTGTTGCAACGCTTTTTCACCAATATACTGACCAGTTCCATGCAAAGGGGTGTAGACAAACTTCAAGTCTGCCCCCTCTTTTTGAATCAAATCTTGGTCAACAGAAATTGTTTTGACCTCTGCCAAATAAGCGTTGTCCAAGTCATCATCGACTACTTGAACAGTTTTTTCTGTTTCATCTTGTGCAATAGCAAACTCATTTTCCACCGCTGCCATTCCATCGATAACAGCCTGGACGGCTTCAGGAACCATCTGGCCACCATCAGCACCGTAAACCTTATAGCCGTTATCCTGCTTAGGATTGTGTGAGGCCGTAATCATAATGCCGGCAAAAGCCTTCAAATGACGAACTGAAAATGATAGTTCGGGTGTCGGACGCAATGATGAAAAACGATAAACCTTAATCCCATGTGCTGACAGCACGCGACTAGCCACCTGAGCAAATTCTTTTGAGTGGTGACGAGAGTCAAAGGCGATGACTACCCCCGCTTTCTTAGCAGCGTCCCCGCTTTGATCAATGTAAGCAGCCAATGCTTCTGTTACTAAGGTCACCATCACGACATTAATGCGGTTGGTCCCAACGCCCATTTGGCCACGCATACCAGCGGTTCCAAATGGCAAGTTTTGATAGAAAGCATCTTCTTGTTCAGCTGGACTCAATTGCTTTAATTCAGCTGTCAAATCAGCAGGTAAGTCTGCTTGCTGCCAACGGGCTAAGGTATCTTGATAAGTCATTCTTAAAGTTCCTCTTCCTTTTCTCGACTAGGTTTTGTAATTAAATTAATAATAATTTGTCGAAACCTGGGTGACCGAATCACTGCCAGTACAAAGACGACGACCAGAATAATTACGGTAATCGTCACTTCTCTTGGTAACTGTAAGTGGCCAAAATAATAACCAATCGTCACCATGGTCAACGCCCAGAGGCAGGATGCCAGAACAGACATCCGAAAGTAAGTCGCAAACCGTAACTTCAAACGATGAGCAGACAGCGGGACAATTGTTCTGACAAAGGGAACAAATCGGCCCAAAATAATAAAGAGCAACCAGCGTTTCGGGTTTAAATTAGACGAAATTTTTTCGGCAAAATCACCATTTACGTGGCGGGCGACCCAGGGGATTTTATCAACCTGCTTAATTACCCACGCACCAAACCAATAATTAATGAAATCCCCCATCATCGAGGCAACCGCAAAAATCACCACCAACAAGGCAAATTCAACCAAAGAGTGATGGCGACCGGCAAACCCCGCAGCCGTCATCACCAACGCATCAGCCGGAATAAACCCTGTGACAATCCCCCCTGTTTCAATCAAAATCAAAAAGAACAGAATTGACAATTCAATTACAGAAAAATTGGCATTCGCAGAACTAATGTGTGTCAGCCAATCCGACACAGCAGCAAAAGCTAAAACCATATAGTCAGGGTACTCCTTTAGAAAAAAGTCTGTCTGGGTATCACTACTAGTCAACGTTTTGGGTACATGAATCCGCCCTGCTAGCTAGCAAGATACTCATGAATCAGCAAATAATCATCAGTTGAAGTTAATCCTGATATTATCTCAATAAAATTAAGGCTAAATAAAAAACAGCCTATGTCTATCATACGCTATTTCCCCTGCTAAGTCTGCTTTCAAAGCGCAAAAATACCAAAGGAATTGGTATGAAATCAGGCTGATTTTTTAAACATTCACTCAATAAATCACCTACCTTTTCTATCATAACAACTTTTTTTAACAGAACTTATGCCAAATCGGCATAAAATTTTCAGACAAGATGTACTACAATGGTGGCGAGAAGTGACAGAAAGCAAAACCAGGCGGCCGACTGGAAAATGTTTTCTTTGCTCACTTCTTATAGTAAGTAATTGTCTTTAAAAGGTACTGTTATCAATGTTTTGAAAAAGTTTTGTTTTTCACTTGACAAAAGTTTGTGCAAATATTATTATGTATGTGTAAGTTGTTACAAGGAATTATTCATTGGAGGATAACAGAACATGGAAGCTCTAGTATTAACTGGATTAAAGAAGCTTGAAAAGCAGAACATCGAAAAGCCAACATTGAAGCCTGACGAAGTTTTGATTCACACTGCCTTTGCTGGTGTTTGTGGAACTGATCACGCATTGTATGCTGGTGAACCAGGATCAGCTGATGCTGTCCCACCTATCGTTTTGGGACACGAAAACTCAGGTGTCGTTAAGGAAATCGGTTCAGCCGTTACCAACGTTAAGGTTGGCGACCGCGTTTCAGTTGACCCTAACATCTACTGTGGACAATGCAAGTTCTGCCACACTGGTCGTCCTGAATTGTGCGAACACTTGGATGCCGTTGGTGTTACTCGTGATGGTGGCTTTGAAGAATACTTCGCAGCTCCTGCATCAGTTGTTTACCCTATCCCTGACAACGTTGACTTGAAGTCAGCTGCAATTGTTGAACCAATTTCATGTGCTATTCACGGTATGAAGTTGTTGAAGCCATCACCATACCAAAAGGCTTTGGTTATCGGTGACGGATTCATGGGTGAATTGTTCGTTCAAATCTTGCAGGCATACGGTATCCACCAAGTTGACTTGGCCGGAATCGTTGACGAAAAGTTGAAGATGAACAAGGACTTGTTCAACGTTAAGAACACATATAACACTGCTAAGGGTGACAAGATTCCTGCCGGTGAATATGATGTTGTTATCGAAGCTGTTGGTCGTCCAGAAACTCAAGAATCAGCTATCGAAGCTTCAGCCCGTGGTGGTCAAGTTTTGATGTTCGGTGTTGGTGGACCTGACGCTAAGTTTGAAATGAACACTTATGAAGTCTTCCAAAAGCAGTTGACTATCCAAGGTTCATTTATTAACCCTAACGCATTCGAAGACTCATTGGCATTGCTTTCATCTGGTAAGTTAAACGTTAAGCCATTAATGTCACACGAATTGAACCTAGATCAAGTTGACGATTTTGTTAACGGTCGCTTAGGCGTTGTTTCTAAGGCCGTTGTTAAAATCGGTGGTGAAGAGGCCTAAATTTTATGAATAATGCAAAGCGGACAATTTCTTGGACCGCTGCCCTCAGTTACTTTGCCTTCTCATTGGTAATTAACTCAATGGGTAACGTGCTAACGATTGTTACCAGTCAAAAAATTCATCCGTCAATTTTGGGCTCTGCCTATTGGACAGCTGCTCAAAACGGATTAAACCACTCATTGCATGGTAATAGTGCAACACTATCCATCGTATTCTTTGTGGTTGGTATGTTAATCGCTGTTTTGAACATGGTTCTGGAGCACCGCATTGATATCAAGCGCTTCCTTGGAAACTTAGCTTTCATGGTTCCTTTCTCAGCCTTGATTTCAGTCTTTGCAAGTGCCTTTTCAAAGCTCTTGCCAGAAGCTCATAGTTGGCCAATGGTTGCCTTCTACATTTTCTTGAACTTCTTTGGTGTTGCCTTAATTGCCATTGCCATTTCAATTTATCAGCGGACCAACATCGTTTTGCATCCTGCTGATGATTTGATGCAAGTTCTTCGTTTCAAGTACTTCAAGGGTAATGCTGGTATTGCCATGTGGGTTTCTTATATCCCACCTACCATTATTGGTGTTATCGCCTTGATTATGGTTCCTGATTTTACCAACTATGGTATCGGAACTATCTTCGCCTTCCTCTTCCAGGGAAGTATCACTGGATGGGCAGACACACGTATCTTTAGCAAGTTAAAGCACCAGGGAATCGCTATCGACTAAGATAGTCTCCCTCAATTGAAAGGACGGGTTATATTATGGCCTTTACTGATTATTTTGATGACATTCAACACGTTGGAATTCCAACAACCGACTTGGACCGCGCTGAAAAGTTCTGGACAAGCATCGGTTTTGAAAAGACCGGTGACTTTAAGGAAGGTGGCCCAGTTAAGTTCTTTAAGTACGGTCACCTTGTTATTGAAACGTGGTTGTCTGATGAAGGAACTGGCAAGCCCGGTTCAATCAACCATATCTCAATGAACACTTCTGATGCTGATGCAGCCTTTGTAGCAGCAAAGGAACAAGGATTGGATTTGATTGATTCAGAAGTACAACACCTTCCCTTCTGGGATAACGGTATCAAGTTCTTCAATGTTCGCACCCCAGATGGTGTAACCTTGGAATTCTGTGAAATCGTCAAGGGTTAATTCATGATTCGAGAGCCTCAACTACTATTTGGTAGTTGGGGCTTTTTTATATCTTCCATTTACGATTGATCGCTATCTGGAAGTACCAATTACTTTTACTAACATTTTAAGCGCCCTCCATCCCGTTTTCTTTCATACGGGTAAAAAGTACCATTCAATCATTTTTAGACCCATAAACCGCACAAAGGGGCTTATTTAGCTTTGCCTATCAGGACGCAGAGAACAGAAAAAAGCCTGCTACCATTCGGTAACAGACTTCAGATCCTCATTTATTTTATGCTTCTGATTTTAATTCAGCAACATACTGGTAGGCTTCTTGGCCAGCCAAACCACCATCGCCAACAGCAGTTGTGATTTGACGCAAGTTCTTAGCACGAACGTCTCCAGCAGCAAAGATACCTGGAACGGCGGTTGCCATCTTGTCATCCGTCTTAATCCAACCATGGTCGTCAGTAATTCCCAAATTTTCAAATACCTGAGTATTTGGCTTGAGGCCAACGTAGATGAAGATTCCACTTTTATCAACAACCTGATCTTCACCAGTTTGGTTGTTATGCAGCTTCAACTGTGAAACAGCCTCACCATCACCTTCAATAGCGGTCACTTCAGTATTCCAAACAAAGTGCATGTTTTCCTGCTTCTTTGCGCGCTGCTGCAAGATTGGCTGTGCCTTTAACTTGTTATCGCGAACGTAAACCGTGACGTCCTTAACCACATCGGCCAAGTACAATCCTTCCTCAACAGCGGAATCACCGCCACCGACAACGGCAACGCTTTCACCCTTAAAGAAGGCACCATCGCAGACAGCACAGTATGAGACACCTTTGCCTTGGTATTCTTCCTCACCATCAACACCCAAGTGGATGTGTTCGGATCCAGTCGCAATAATCAAAGCTGGTGCTTGAAAATCGCCCATATCAGTATGGACCAATTTTTCATTTTTTGCTAAAATTTCCACACCGGTAATCATGCCAAATGAGTATTCAGCGCCAAACTGCGTTGACGAAGCATACATTTTTTCGGCCAAATCAGGACCCATAATGCTATTATAACCAGGATAATTTTCAACTTCGGCAGTATTATTCATCTGCCCACCATAAATTCCCTGGTCAAGCATTACAGTCTTTAAGTCCGCCCGTGAGGCATAAGTAGCAGCCGTCATTCCGGCTGGGCCAGCACCAATGATGATGACATCATATTGCTTGACTTCTGTCATGATAAACGGAACCTCCTTTTTTATTATGACGTCTATTGTACCTTGAATTTGTCCTTTTGTCTAATTTTAACCAACAAAAAAGAGGTATACCACCTCTTTTGTTTTTGTTGAATTTTACAACTTAGCTGCAAGCTCTTTAATATAAGCGCGGAGCTGATCCTTAGTTTGTGGATGCTTCAAACCAAATTCAATGTTTGTTTCCAAGAAACCAATCTTAGAACCGATATCATAACGATCACCCTTGAATTCATGAGCATAAACGTGTTGACGATTATTTAATGAATCAATAGCATCCGTCAATTGAATTTCGCCACCCTTACCGGGCTTTGTTTTCTCTAACTCTTCAAAAATCTCAGGCGTCAACAAGTAACGACCAATGATTGCCAAATCAGAAGGTGCATCTTCAGGCTGAGGCTTTTCAACGAACGACTTAACCCGGTACAAACCATCTTCCTTAACCTTCGCAGCAGGATCAATGACACCATATTCTGATACCTGGTCATGAGGGACTTCCAAAACTGCCAAAGTTGATTCACCAGTTTCGTGGTAGCGTTCAATCAATTGCTTGGTCAATGGTACTTCATCTTGCATTAAGTCGTCACCCAAGAGCACAACGAATGGTTCGTCACCAATGAAATCCTTGGCTGTTAAGATAGCATCACCCAAGCCCTTTGGATGTGACTGACGAATAAAGTACATATTGATATCAGTTGTTTCTTCGACAACTTTCAACAATTCCAACTTGTTCTTTTCGCGCAAGTTGTTTTCCAGTTCTGGGTTTGAATCGAAGTGATCTTCGATTGAACGTTTTGACTTTCCATCGACAACAACGATGTCTTCGATCCCAGAAGCAATTGCTTCACGAACGATATATTCAATCGTTGGTGTATCAACAATTGGTAGCATTTCCTTAGCCAAAGCCTTTGTGGCTGGCAAGAAACGAGTTCCCAAACCAGCGGCCGGGATAATGGCTTTACGTACAGGTTTCATACTTTCCTACTTTCATTAATGACGCCAAAGGCGCCGAAGTATTCTACTGCTATTATAACAAATATATGGTCAATCTTCAGCTTTTAATGGGCGAGTCATCAATGTTTTAATTTCATTTTCGATTTTTGTCCCCTCATACAAAACCTGATACAGGGCAGTCGTAATGGGCAAGTCAAGTTGATGAGTCTGCTGGTACTCATAAACCGCCTTCACGGTATTAACACCCTCAATCACCATGCCCATTTCTTCTTGAACCTGATTTAACGACTGGCCCTGCCCCATGGCAAAGCCAGCACGATAATTACGTGAGTTGGGTGACATACCAGTCACAATCAAATCACCAATACCAGCTAAGCCAAGGAAGGTTTCAGGTTGAGCGCCCATCTTTTGCCCCACTGCACGCATTTCAACCAAACCACGTGTTAACAAGGCTGCCTGGGCATTGACACCGTAGCCTAAGCCAACCAGCATGCCAGAACCCAAAGCAATAATATTCTTTAGTGCTCCACCTAACTCTGATCCCAATAAATCATGGTTAGTGTAAGGGCGGAAGTTCTCACTGGCAAGAGCTTCCTGCAAAACGGCCGTAGCAGCTCCGTCAGTCCCACCAATCGATACGGCAGTCAAATCACCCTTAATCACATCTTCAGCGTGTGACGGGCCAGAAATAACAGCTAAGGATGAATAATTATCGCTAGGAACGACTTCCTCAATCATTTGAGAAATCCGTAAATGCGTTCCTTGTTCCAAACCCTTTGTCGCATGAGCCAAAATCACTTGCTGATTCAAATTTTGCAAAACCTCTGCTAATTGGGAACCAACGGAGCGAATCGCCTTCGTTGGGACCACCATTAAAACAACATCAGCATCCGCCACGGCGACCTGCATATCAGCAACCGCCAATAGCCTCTCTGACAAGGTTGCTCCAGGTAAGTAATGGTCATTTTTGTGGTGCTGGTTAATTTCGTCAACTTGGTCAGCACGGTGTGACCAGATGTTAACAACTACGTTGTTTTTCGCCATTGTGTTGGCAAGAGCGGTCCCCCAGGAACCAGCTCCTAAAACAGCGACTTTAGTCATGCTTCTTTGCCTCTTCATCTTCTTTTTCATTGACTTGCATTGCGGCGCTCATCCGCTTTTCAAGCGTTTCTAGAGCGTCATAGCCCATATTTTGTGTCCGGAATTTAACAGCCGCTGCATCAATAACAGAGGCGGTATTTCGTCCTGGTGTAACCGGTACAACCATCTTCTTAATCTTGACTCCTAGAATATCGAGGGTGTCATCCTCATTTCCCAAGCGATCAAAATTTTCTTCGCCAATTTTACCGTTTGATAGGTGAATATTAAGCATAATTGAAGCATGGGAACGGACAGAAACAGCACCATAAACCTGCTGAACATCAATAATCCCAACACCACGAACTTCCATCAAGTTACGCAAAACTTCCGATGGTTGGCCAATCAAGCGTTGCTCATCTTCTTGGTGAATATCAACACGGTCATCGGCAACCAAGCGCGCCTTCCCCTGTTGAATCAGTTCCAAAGCAGATTCGGTCTTTCCAATTCCGGCATCACCAGTAATCAAAACGCCTAATCCGTGCACATCAATCAAAACGCCATGAACAGACTGCCGTGGTGCTAACTCACCCCCAAGGTAGTAGGTCATATTGGACAAAATTTGCGATGAAGTCAGGCGAGTGTTTAAAATTGGAATCTGAGCCTCTTCTGCCGCTTGCTTCAATTCATCAGCAATTGGCAGGTTAGTCGAAACCACAAAGGCTGGTGTTTGCTTAGAAGCCATCTTACGATAAACCATCAATAGCTCATCATGGCTCATTCGGTCTGAAAAAGAAGTCTCTGTGATTCCTAACAACTGCACTCGTTCAGGAGCATAGTAAGTAAAGTACCCCGTCATTTCCAAGCCGGGTCTAGAAATATCTGCAGTAGTAATCACCCGATTCAAATAATCATGACCCGCTACGATTGTTAAGCGAGTGTTATCAACTAAGTCCTTAACTGTTACGGTTGCTTGTGCCATTTTTTACCTCCGCACCGAAATTTTCGCTTGACCCATGAATAAAAAATTAGCAAAGGTCAGCAATATTGCGACCAGCATTGCCCAGCCAAAAGAGGCAAAGGCAAAACCATGAATGATATGCGCTGTTAATTCTAGCAGCGCTGTATTAATAATTAATAAAAAGAATCCTAACGAGATGACGACTAATGGTAATGAAACAAAGACCAAGATGGGCTTGATCAAGCGATTCAATACGGCAAGTAACACAGCTGCCACCAAGGCGGTCGTCATGTTCGCTAAAACAAAACCGTTTGGAAACAGCAACGCACAGGCCAAAAAGACAGCCATGTTGATCGCCGCTTGCATGATAAAACGCATAGGCCCTCCTTTAGTAAATTTATTTCCTACCTCCTATTATACCAAAGTTTCTTACCACAAAAAAAGGAACCCGAAGGGTCCCTTTTTCTTTATCAAATCAGATAAAGTAGTTATAACCTGGGTTCAATTCAATAATCTTACCCGTACGCTTATAAACAATCCATTCAGCAATGTCGGTTGTATAGTCACCAATACGCTTGATGTAACCGGCAATCACCAAATAGTCAGCTGCTGAATCAACCAATTCAGAGTCTTCCTTCATTCCATTGACGGAATCAGTTCGAATCTGAGCCGCTGCATTCGACAACTGGTGGTTCTTGGTAGCGATGTTTTCAGCACCCAAGGCATCGTTCTTCACATAGTAGCCCATGACTTCTGAAACCATTGAAGCGACCAATTCGCCCATTTCACCCAACTGCTTTTCAACAGCCTTCATGTGCTTCGTTCCCTTAACACGGATGGTTGACGTAGCAATGTTCCGTGCCTGGTCCCCCATTCGTTCCAAAACGGAAACGGCCTTCAAAATCGTCACGATTTCACGCAAATCAGTAGTCACCGGTTGGTACAAAGCAATCATTTCAAATGACTTCTTTTCCAAAGCGGCTTCCCGTTCATTGATCTTGTAATCATGATCAATAATCTTGTGGGCACCATCGCGATCGTGCTTAATAAAGGACTGAACAGATTCCTGAATGGTCTTGGCAACCTGTTCACCCATTTCCGTAAAAGAAGTATCCAAATCAGCTAATTCTTCATCAAATAATCGACGCATGACAAATTCCTTTCATGTAACCTGTTTCTCTCTAATAACAGTAGGGCATTTTAAAAGCAAAGATATTTTTTGAACAGCCTGAACGATGGGCTTCACCAACCAATCATCCAATCACTCGTTTTTATCCAAAGCGACCAGAAATATAATCGGCAGTTTCCTTTTTCTCGGGCTCCAAGAAAATCTTACGAGTGTCCCCAAATTCGACCAAGTTTCCACTAAGGAAGAAAGCCGTCTTATCAGAAATTCGTGAAGCTTGTGATAAGGAATGAGTCACAATAATCATGGCATATTGGTCACGCAGTGACAACAAGGTTTCTTCAATGTTGTGTGAAGAAACTGGATCCAAAGCCGATGTTGGCTCATCGAGCAACAATACATCTGGCTTTGTGGCCAAAACGCGGGCAATTGAAACACGCTGTTGTTGGCCACCTGACAGACCAAGAGCTGATTTATTCAATTCATCCTTCACTTCGTCCCAGATAGAGGCAGCCTTTAATGACTCCTCTACAGCCTGGTCCAAAGTCTTCTTATCCTTTACTCCAGCTAAACGCAGGCCAAAGGCAACGTTATCATAGATGGAGAATGGAAACGGATTTGGCTGTTGGAAAACCATTCCAACGCGCTTACGCAAATCAACGGTATCCGTTGTTGGCGCATAAATATCCTTCCCAAGAAGGTTGAAAGAACCTGTCACAGTGACATTTTCTTCCAAATCATGCATCCGGTTTAAGGCTCGCAAGTAAGTTGTCTTACCTGATCCAGAAGGTCCAATCAAGGCAGTAATGCCCTTGTTGGCAAAATCCAAATCAATCCCATGTAAGGCTTCCTTGTCTCCATACCAGAGCTTGACGTTACGAGTTTGTAAGATTGTTTCGCTTTGTTTTGTCATCCAAAATTACCTGAAATATAATCGTTGGTCAATTCCACCTTAGGACGGGTAAAGATTTTACGAGTCAAATCGTATTCAATTACCTTACCTTGGTGCATAAAGGCCGTGTAGTCAGAAATCCGGGCTGCTTGCTGCATATTGTGCGTCACGATAATAATCGTGTAATTTTTCTTCAACTCCAGCAAAGTATCTTCGAACTTAGCAGAAGAAATTGGATCCAAGGCTGATGATGGCTCATCGAGCAACAAGATATCAGGCTTTAAGGCCAAGGCACGGGCAATCACCAATCGTTGGGCTTGTCCACCTGACAATGAAAGCGCTGATTTGTTCAATTCATCTTTAACTTGGTCCCACAAAGCAGCTTGCTTTAACGTTGTTTCCACAATCTCATCGAGCTGGGCCTTAGTATACTTACCACGGCGAGTCAATGGGAAGGTAATGTTGTCATAAATTGACTTAGCAAATGGGTTTGGTCGTTGGAAAACCATTCCAATGTGGCGACGCATTTCATAGACATCAATGTCTTTTGAGTTGATGTCCAATCCACGGTACCAAATATGACCAGTAACATTGGCAACGCCATCGTTCATTCGGTTCAATGACCGCAAAAACGTTGACTTACCTGAACCAGATGCTCCAATCAAAGAGGTAATCTTATAGCGTTCGAAACGCAAGTCCCCTTCACTTAGGGAAAGGTTATCGCCATAACTCACTTGCAAATTTTCAGTTGAAAGGGCAATTTCATGTTTATCATCCTCCATTGGAATGATATAGCGTTCCGGTGCCTTTTCAGGAATAAAATCTGATACTGGCTTTAATTCTTGACTCTTATCTGTCATGCTAACCTCACGATTTTGTCAACTTCTTGTAGAGAAGTGTTCCCAAGCGACGTGCACTAAAGTTAAAGAGCAATACCACGATAATCAAAACCGCTGATGCTCCCGCTGACACGAGTGACAAATCCGGCATGATTCCTTCCGAATTAATCTTCCAAATGTGCACGGCCAAAGTTTCGGCTGGTCGGAACGGTGACAATGGCGATGCCAAGTTGAATGGGTTCCAGTCACCAAAGTCCAATGAAGGTGCTGACTGACCAGCTGTAAAGATCAATGCAGCGGCTTCACCGAAGACACGTCCCGCAGAAATCACAACCCCTGTCACAACGGATGGTACCGCTGCCGGTAAGATGATGTGAATAACTGTTTCAAATCGTGAAAGGCCCAAAGCCGCCCCAGCTTCACGTTGTAAGTTTGGGATTTGGCTCAATGACGTCTCGATTGAACGAGTCAAAATTGGCAAGTTAAAGAATGTCAATGCAATGGCCCCAGAAATAATGGAGAAACCAAGCTTCAACTTCACAACGAAAATCAAGAAACCAAACAATCCAACAACAACAGAAGGCAATGATGACATCACTTCAATTGCGGTACGAACCATTGATGTCCAAATCGTTGGCTTGGCATATTCATTCAAGTAAATAGCCGCCCCAAGAGCGATTGGGAATGAAATCAGCATGGCCAAAATCAAGAGATAGAAAGAATTAAACAATTGAATGCCAATTCCACCACCAGCCTCGAATGACCGAGCTTGTGCAGTTAAGAAGTGCCATGACAAGTGAGGCAATCCTCGAACCAAGATAAAGGCTAGCATTGCTGCCAGCACCAACGCTACTGAACCAGCGATTGCGTAAATCACGGCCGTAGCAATTTTATCAGCAGTTTTTGCTTTCATTACTTCAGTTCTCCTTTTCGACCAATCCAGCGAATCAAGAGGTTAAAGACGAGAGACATCAGAAGTAAGATCATTGCTAATGACCACAAGACGTTGTTTTGCAACGTACCCATGACCGTGTTTCCAATTCCCATCGTCAAAACGGAGGTCAAGGTTGCTGCTGGTGAAACCAGAGAACCTGGCATCTTGGCCGCATTTCCGATTACCATTTGAACAGCCAAAGCTTCACCGAAGGCACGCGCCATTCCGAAGACAATTGCTGTCAAGATTCCTGGCGTAGCTGCCCGCAAAATCACCTTGTAAATCATTTGCCAACGCGTGGCACCAATGGCCAAGGCTGATTCACGGTAATAGCGAGGAACACCCTTTAAGGCATCGACTGTCATTGATGTAATGGTTGGTAAAATCATGACGAACAAAACAATTGTTCCAGACAAGATTCCAAGACCTGTTCCGCCGAAAATTGAACGGACGGCTGGAACTACAACAGCCAAACCGATAACACCGTAAACAACGGAAGGAATTCCAACCAACAATTCGATGACTGGTTGCATGATGCGTGCACCACGCTTTTCTGCGATTTCAGTCATAAAGACCGCTGTTCCAATCGCAAATGGCGTTGCAATAATAGCGGCCAAAATTGTTACCGCCAAAGAACCAGTAATGAGCGGTAATGCTCCAATACCTGGTTGACCCGTCTTAGGGTCAACAACACTCGGATTCCAATTCGTTCCAAAGAGAAACTTACTAACTGAAACTTTATTGGTCGTAAAGGTGGCCAACCCCCGAGTAATAACAAAGCCAAAAATCAAGATAACCACCGCAGTGATTAGAATTAAGGCAAGAGCCGAGATGAACTTTCCAAACCGGTCTTGCTTGGTTGACAACGAAGTTTTTTTAATTTTTTCGGTAATAAGATCCATTGTCTGCCTTACCCCTTCTGCTTAGCGGTAATGTTACCATGCAGGTCACGTTCAATCTTCATATTTGTATTTGAGATGTAACCCAACTTTGGTACGTACGTCTTCTGTACACGATCTGAATTAAAGAAATCCAAGAACTTAGCAACTTCACCTGTTGGCTTGCCGTGCGTGTAAATGTGTTCGTATGACCAGATAGGATAAGCCCCATCCTCAACATTGGCATCGGTAGGTGCGACACCATTGATGTTTGCTCGAACAACATCGTTTGACTTATAAGCAAAGGCAACGTAAGAGATAGCTCCCGGAGTACTCTTAACAATTGACAAGACCATTCCTGATGAATCTTGCTCTTGTGCAGAGGCACTCTTTTTGCCACCCATGGCCCACTTTTCAAAAGCGGCCCGAGTTCCGGAACCGGCGGCACGGTTGACAAGCACAATTGGCATGTCCTTTCCGCCCAGTTCACTCCAATTTTTAATTTTACCGGTAAAGATATCGGTTAACTGTGCCAGTGTCAAATTCTTGACACCGGCTTGCTTATTAATGATTGGCGCAATTCCAACGACTGCGACTCGATGATCAACTAAATTCTTTGTATCAATCCCCTTCTTTTCTTCAGCGAAGAGATCTGAGTTCCCGAGGGAAACAGCCCCTTGCGCTATTTGCGACAGACCCGTACCACTTCCACCACCTTGAACGGTAATGGAGACACCAGGATGAGAACGTTGATAGTCCTCTCCGGCAGCTTCAACCAAAGGTTGCAGTGCAGTTGAACCAACTGCAGTAATGGGTGCGGTGTTGGCTTGCTTGTCTCGGTTTTGATAGGCAATTCCTAAGATGACGGCAAGTACAACGACGACAGAGGCCACTATCCATGACCCGCGATGCGATCTTTGCATGATTCCTCTTCTCCCAACTGGGTGCAAAAGATTATCCTACAACAACAAGTATCTATTCCAAACTAATCCGAACAATTTGTGTGAAAATGAATCATTCACTTCAGTTAAGAACAAACACATTATAACAAAAAAAAGCGTTTTACAACGCTTTTTAATATTAATTTATTATTACTATTTCTAAATAATCGGTTCGTCGGTAAGCCCGTCGTTATCGTGATTTTCTGCACTTTTGCTATCACTTTCATCGGGACCTGCATCAGCAACTGGCTCATCGCCAATGCCATAAGCATTCCGCACTTGTGTATAGATATCTGCCTTCAAAGCAGCGTGCTCAGGGTCATCCAAATATTCCTTGGCCTTTTCGCGACCTTGGCCAATTCGCTCCCCATTATAGGCATACCAAGCACCAGCCTTATCAATAATATCTTGATCAACGGCCAAATCAAGAATTTCACCAGTTTGTGAGATTCCCTTTCCATACATGATATCGACTTCGGCGACCTTAAATGGTGGCGCAACCTTGTTCTTCACAACCTTGACCTTGGTCAAGTTACCAGTCACGTCTGATCCATCTTTAATTTGAGTTGACCGGCGGACTTCCAAACGAATTGTCGAATAAAACTTCAAGGCACGACCACCTGGCGTTGTTTCGGGATTTCCAAACATCACGCCAACCTTTTCACGAATCTGATTGATAAAGATGGCAATCGTTCCTGTCCGGTTCAAGGTTCCAGCTAACTTACGCAAAGCTTGAGACATCAACCGTGCCTGCAAACCAACGTGAGCATCCCCCATTTCACCTTCAATTTCCACACGGGGAACTAAGGCGGCCACAGAATCAACCACGACCATGTCAACAGCACCTGATTGAACTAAGGCGTCAGCAATTTCCAGTCCCTGTT
Organism: Fructobacillus evanidus; assembly: GCF_963580165.1. Lineage (NCBI taxonomy): Bacteria > Bacillati > Bacillota > Bacilli > Lactobacillales > Lactobacillaceae > Fructobacillus > Fructobacillus evanidus. Next base: position 12,572 of record NZ_CAUZLM010000001.1, on the reverse strand, counting down.
CACCAGTATCAGGCTGTGACAACAGCAATTCATCCTTCTTAACACCTAAAGCTTCAGCGTATTTAACGTCCAAGGCATTTTCAGCATCGATATAAGCAGCTGTGCCACCATTCTTTTGGATTTCAGCTACCGCATGCAGAGCAATCGTCGTCTTACCTGATGATTCAGGCCCATAAACTTCAATAATCCGTCCCTTGGGATAACCACCAACACCTAATGCCACATCCAATTTAACAGACCCAGATGGTGAAGTTTCTACTTGCGTTAAGGCGTTATCGCCCAACGTCATAATAGAACCCTTTCCAAAGTTTTTTTCAATTTTCTTTAAAGCTTCATTTAAGGCAGCCTGACGGCCATCCTTCTTGTTATCATCGCTTGTCTTTTTTGCAACCATGCTTGATACTCCTTCAATGTCTATCAACAGTGTACGGACTTTTTTAACAAAATGCAAGGACTTTTACGAACATTTGTTCGCATCGCTTTCTTCCTTATTTGATTGGACGAAAAAAGCGCTTAAAGCGCTTATAGTCCGTCTGCAAAAACCGAGCGGCTTTTCCAGAAATATTCGATTCCTGAATAAATTGTAAAGAAAACGGCAATATACAAGAGCACCTGGCCAATTGGAAAATCAACAAGGGCAAACGGCCAATCTTTTAAGTACAGGAAGAAAATCGCAAACATCTGCGAAAAAGTTTTAATCTTACCAGGCCAGGCAGCAGCCATGACCGTCCCGTTATTTTCAACAACCAATGTCCGCAATCCAGTTACGGCTAATTCCCGGATAACAATCACTGCTGTGACCCAGGCAGGAACTTGGTGAAAGGCAGTCAGGTAAATCAAGGCAGTCATGACCAAAAGCTTATCAGCTAATGGATCAAAGAATTTACCGAAGTTGGTTACTAAGTGCTTTCGACGAGCAATTTGCCCATCTAAGAAATCAGTCATACAAGCAACGGCAAAAACGATGGCCGCCAGGACCCATGAAAGGGTCAGGTCTAAATCAGTGTTCACAACCGTTGAACCCTTTGAAAAAATCAAAAGGAGCATGAAAACTGGAATCAAGATGATTCGAAAGACCGTTAGTTTATTTGGTAAATTCATTTTGTTCTCACTTATTCAAATTCAAGACAACGTTCCAAGTCGTTGGAGCTGGGTTCGTTGGCAAGTTTGGTAAATCAATATGTTGGTTGTTAATCGTCAAGTTGACGTGGCTAACCTGTGAAACTTGAATATTAACAATGGCCGTATTGGCAGGAATCTCAACACTCTTCTCATCGGTCTGGTTCAACCAAGCGTTATACAAGACCTTACCCGTCCCGTCGGTTACCTTAAACATTGAGCCACCATTTTGGCCCTTGGCAACAATGGTATGCGTGTTAGCCAATTGGCCGGCAACAGTATAAGTCGTCGTTAACTGGGCCGTGTTTGTCGTTGCAGTCCCAAGGTTAATGCCCCCATTAGCGCTTGATGATGAGGCTGCGGACGATGAAGATGATGACTGTGGTACAGATGATGATGTCACTTCAACTTGGTTTCCACTATTTGATGAATTAGAACCAGAGCTCATTCGTGTCACAACAAACCAAGCAACCAACAAAACTGCCACAACGATAATCGCTAACCAAATCTTTGGAATAAAACCACGGAACCGTGATTTAAAGGTTTCCGTATTGTTAACGCCCGCGCGAACAACGCCGTCATCGTCACGGTGTGCATGCGATAAGTCGCTAATCACTTGTGGATCAAATTCAACTTCATCAAAAAGATCATCAGGATTTAAACCAACCGCCTCAGCAAATTGCTTGGCAAAAGCCCGGGCATAAAATTGACCAGGCAAAGCATCCTGGTCACCATCTTCAATCGCTTGTAAAAACCGAGGTTGGATCTTAGTCATTTCGGCTAATTGGTCGATTGTGTAACCCTTCTCCAACCGAGCTTCTCGTAACTGTTGACTAATTTCACTTGCTAAATATTCAGTCATTTTTTCTCTTACTTTTCTAATACTAAGCGGGTCAAACGACCACCTTCAAAGAGCCGTTTACCACACTCGACAACATCATCTAAGCAAAAACGTGTTATTAAGTTCATTTTATCAAATAGTGATACACCATACAAGGCTAAATCCTCGTCTAAACCAAGCCGATCCGGACGGTTTTGGCTAGCCAAAGTTTGCCCAGCCAAAGCTTTTTGTAACCGGTTAAAATCAGTCTGGCTTTCGGCTAAAACAGCCGCTGCTTCTGCCAGCCTCTTCGTCAAAGATTCTTGCACCTGATCCTGTTTTTCACCATCCGCAAAAAACGTCAGATACTGGTACGGACCAAAATTACTATACTCATAATCAAAGTCATCACCGAAAATTCCTTGGTCATAAACATCCTGGAACCACGCCGTTTGATCACCAAAGACTAAATCCAAGGCCAATTCGCCTAATAGGATTTCTTTAACACGTTCAATTCCTGAAATAGTTTCAGGACGACTTGGTAAGCGGAGACCATAGGCCCCTTTTTCTAGCGATAATCCTTGCTTCTTTTGTGCTGCAAAACTCACCTGCTTTGCCAAATCCTCTTTTGGTACAAAAACAGTTTCTTTCTGACTACTGATTTGACCTTGTTGATTTTTAATAAAGGCCATTAATTCACTAGTATCAAAATCACCGACAACCGTTAACACCAAATTTTCGGGTTGATAGAAGGCCGCGTGAATTTGATAGAGTAAATCAGGAGTAATTTCTTGCAGGCTGTTTTTGGTTCCTGCAATATATTGGCTCAATGCTGATTGTGGATATAAGAGCCCAATAATTCCCTGATACAACTGCCAAGCAGGATCATCCTGATAAAGCTTAATTTCTTCCTCGATAATGCCTCGCTCACGAACAACCTTTTCTTCGGTAAAATAAGGTTCTTGCACAAAATCCATTAACCAAGCCAAGTTTTCTAAAACCCGGCTAGTGGCAGTGAAATAATAAGTCGTTTGGTTGGGCCCAGTAAAGGCATTGGCGTCCGCCCCCAACTCCGTAAAGCGAATTAACGCGTCACCATCTTTTTTATCAAAGATTTTATGTTCCAGAAAGTGCGCGGTACCGGCTGGAATGATGATTTGCTGATTTTCATTAATCATCATCGTCGTCGTTAACGACCCAAAACGGGCTGTCAATGAGGCCAAAAATTGGTGATAGCCAGGCTTTTTAATGAGGTTAACTGTCAAGCCCTCTTTCGTTTGAAAAACAAAGGGCTGCTTTTCATGATTATTCATTTTCAAAAGCTTCCCCCTTCTTCTCAGGTGCTAAAACAAAGCTGCTCTGAAAGGTTAAATCCTTAGCAACATCCTGCACATCTGCCACTGAAACTTGGTCAATCGCAGTTAGAAAATCAGTCGCACCTGCTTTCGCCTGACGCAAAAAGCGACCGGCCTGACGCACAGCCAAGTAAGCCTGTGAATCTTGACGGATTAAATACTCATTTTTTAAGCTTTGCTTAGCATTTTCGAGCATTTCTGCCGCCACCTGGCCTTCTACCAATGTCTTTAATTGAACCTGAATCAAGTCTTCCACCAAATTGACTTGGTCAAAATCAAAACCAGCCACAACGGTCAAGGCAGCTAAGTCTGGTTGAAAGCGCGACGAAATATTATAAGCTAAACTATTTTTTTCTCGAACTTCAGTGAAAAGCAAACTGGCTGGGCTAGCCCCAAAAATTGTGTTTAACACCAAAGTTGCATAATAGCGTGGACCATTTTCCTGTAAGGACAAGCCCTCTACTTGATAATTTTGTACCAAGACGGCCTGTTGCCAATCTGACTTTTTCATAAGCTTTTCTTGACCGACAGCTAACAATTGAGGAATTTGTGCTGGGTCGTCCTGGTCAGCAACACTCTTTTCATCGCGGCCAACATCAGCCCAAGGCCAAGCAGACAATTGTTCTTCCAATTGATCAAAATCCAAGTCGCCGACAGCTGAAATCACCACTTGATTGGCAGCTAACAGCTCTCGCTGTGCTTGCCGAACATCCTGTAAGGTCAATTGGTCCAATTCTTCAATCGAGCCTAAGATCGATTCCCGCACAGCAGCATCAGCAAAGATCAATTCGCGTGCTTGATCCAAAGCAAACGCTACCTTATCATCTTGGCGACTTAAAATCGCTTGCTTCAGGTTCTGCCGCTCTTGATTAAAAATTATTTGGGCTTGGTCACTTTCCCAATCAAAATCAAAGAGCATTGCTTGCAAAAAGTTTAAAATTTGCTCCAAAAGCTGATTTGAATTTGGCAAAAGCCCCGGCTTAATAAATTGAATCGAAACCGTTAGAAGATCCAAATCGCCCAGCGTTGCGACCTTCGTTTGAAAGTTGGCCCCAAAGGCATCAATCATTGCCAAAGAAACCGCTCGTTGGTCTGGATACTCCTTCGAAGAAACTGCCATCAAGTAGGACAAGAGCGCTCGCTTGGTTGCAATGGCTTTCTTAGCCTTCGTCGCAAAGGTCACATTGATATGAATTGTTTTAAATTGCTTTGTTGGCTGGTATGCCAATTGGACGCCAGGCGCCACCATCGTCTTTTTTATCATATAACTATCTTACTCGGTTTTATCAAAAGAAAAAACGCCCGTAGGCGTTTTTAATACTTTCTCAATTAATTTTGTGCAAACCACTTGTTTTCCAAAGCAGCAACAAAGCCGTTCTTGGTCAACTTTGTCAACTCCTTATTGACCGCTTCCTTGAGTTCAACATCGCCCTTACGGAATCCAACAACATCTTCCGTCTCTGGGAAGCCACCCTTTAGAATTTCATAATCGGCTGGGTTGGCCTGGTGGTTAATGTAATAACGGGCATAGTCCTCATCAACTAACAAACCGTCAATTCGATTAGCATTTAAATCAGTAAAGGCTTTGTCAAAGGTATCGTACTCAACAGGCTTTTGCCCCTTAATATACTGCTTCAAGACCTTTGGCTGATCGTTCAATGAAGATTCACCTGAAGACCCGGTTTGAACACCTAAGATTTTACCGGACATATCAGAAAACTTATTAATGCCCTGGCCCTTCTTAACGACAACAGAAAGAGCAACCTTGTGGTAAACCTGTGAAAAGGCGACCTGCTTTGCCCGGGCAGGTGTCTTGGTATAACCATTCCAAATGGCATCGATATTACCAGTATTTAATTCCGTTTCCTTCATAGACCAATCAATTGGTTGCCAATTAACCTTGATACCCAAATCAGAAAAGACCTTATCGGCCAAATCGATATCAAATCCTTCTAATTTTCCAGATGAATCCCGGAAGCCCATTGGGACAAAGGTATCATCCAAACCAATCGTAATCACTTTTTCCTGCTGAATCTTGGCCCAATTGTCTTTGGTATTGGCATCATTATCTGATTTTGGTTTAGAAAGAAAGGCAACACAACCAACCACCACGGCAAGAAAGACCACAATCACAGCGGTATTGACAATGATTTTCTTTTTCATCGTAATCATTAGCGCTGGACCTCCTTTTCAAAGTCAAAGACTGTATCCGCCACCTTATCAGCAAATGGCAAATCGTGGGTCACGACCAATTGAGTAACCCCAGCCTTCTTCAAGGCCAGCATTACTTGGCTCACCTGATCAGTGGTCTTTTCATCCAGACCAGAGGTTGGTTCATCGTAAGCGATAATTTGTGGATCCATTGCGAGTGCCCGAGCAATCCCTACCCGTTGCTTTTGGCCACCAGACAACTGGTAAGGATATAAGTCAGCTTGGTCAGTCAACCCAAGCGTTGCTAACAACTCATCAGCCTTTTTGTTCGCATCTGCCGCAGACATTTTCTTAACCGTCATTGGTGCCAAGGTCAAGTTCTTCTTAACCGTCAAATGTGGGAATAGATTAAAGTCCTGAAAAATCAGGCCAATCTTCGCTGCCAAAGCAGGATCACCAACTTGGTAAGTCTGGCCATTCAAATCAATCTCACCAGCACTAGCATCCTCTAAACCGGTTAATGTCTTAATAAAAGTTGTCTTACCGGAACCGGATGGTCCCACAACTACTAGGATTTCAGCATCATCCATCGTCAGTGATAAATCTTTAAAAATCACATTATCGCCGTAGGCTTTTGTCAAATTTTTAATCGCAATCATGGTCTTACCTCCAAGCACTCAAGCGCTTCTCGCTACGGCGTAGGGCAATCGTAACGACTGCTACCATGGCCAAGTACATCAAGCCAACAATTAAGTATGGTACCAATGAAACGTCCCGGCTGGCTGCAATCGAACCTGCTCGCAAGATATCACCCAAGCCAATCACATAAATCAAAGATGTATCCTTGACCAGGTTAACGACCTCATTTCCGAATGATGGCACCACAATTTTAATCACTTGCGGCAAGATAATCTTGAAAAAAGTTTGAACCTTATTCAAGCCCAAAACCTGGGCTGCATCAAATTGCCCCTGTGGAATGGCTTGAAGACCACCACGGAAAATTTCTGCCAGGTAAGCCGCATAGTTAATAATAAAAGCAAAGGCCGCAGCATCAAATCGTGAGAAGGATACACCAACCATCGCTAAGCCATAGTAAATAAAAATCAATTGCAACAAGAGTGGTGTTCCTCGCATCAGCCAAATATAGCCGTTCACCAACCATCGCACACTAAAGTATGGTGACCGCATTGCCAAGGACACTAAAATCCCCAACGGGATCGAGCCAATAATCGTAATAAAGAAGACCCCCAGGGTCATTTGCAAGCCAGAGGCAATGCTTGGTAGTACTTCAAAAAAATATTTCATCAGGATTTCCCCACTTTCACTATCAAACTATTAAAACGATGGGAAATAAAAAAGCCCCCTAAGTGCCAAGCACTTAGAGGGCGAATAGACGCGGTCCCACCTCATCGTTGTTTCTTTATTACTAAAGAAACCTCGTGGTGTTAGTTTCCTAACAACCAGTGCGATAACGGGCACAACCGATGCTACCTACTCAAGGTTCAATAGCACACTCCTAGGTGTGGTTCACCAACAATTCCTGCTTACTCTCAATGGCCGTAAGCTTCCTGAAAAGAATTTGCTAGTTACTCGTCTAGTCAACGTTTTAATTGAGGCCATTATAACCCTGGCCCGGTAAAAAATGCAAGTTTAAATTAATCTTTGATACAAAGACCAAGTTGGATAATAACCTAAAGCAGCCAAAATCAGATTCAAAGCTGCTGTTGGAAACACATCTTGAATGACAAAAGCAAAGGGTGACAAATTGGCAATGTTAATCATTGAACCGGCAAAATAAGTCACCACAAGGTAGGTTAATAGCCCCACTAAAAGCAGGAGCATCCCAGACATTAAGCGTTCATCAAAGTAAGGACGCAGCTTATCCATTAAGATGGTTGCTGCCAAAAAGGCCACTGTATAGGTACCAATAATCCCCGTGTAATAGATATCAAAAAGTAAGCCAAAAACAACCACATAGAAGTAATACGGTATATAGCTTGTTGCTTCAAATTGAATGGCATAGAAAAACCAAATCAACGTCAACGTTGGAATAATATGAAAAGGCGGATGGAGTAAAAAGACACCAAACGAAGACATAATATTCCCATCGATAAAGAACAAAAGAATTAAAATCAGCGGATACACAATCCGAAATCGAATAAATTGCCAACCTGCCATGTTATGACCCTACCTCCGTCTTGGCCACTAAGACAGTACTCAAACTGCTCAAATCAGAGCTTGATTGAATATAAATCTTACGTGACAGACCATAATCATCGGTGGTAACCTTCGCCACCTTCCCAATCAAGATACCGGATGGCATTGATCCACCCAACCCTGAAGTGACAACTTTATCACCAGGGTTAATCGTCTGACTTTCGGTAACTTGACCCATAATCAACAATTTCTGATCTGCATCATAGTCAGTAATAATCCCGTTAACATCGCCTTGGCTACCCTTAACGGTAATTGCAAAGCGGTTTGTGTCTTCACTTGTATCAGAAATCAGTGTTACCTTCGAATTAACCGTATTCACTTCCGAAATACGACCAATCAAGCCAGAATCACCAAGGACGGGCATGCCCTTCTTCAATCCTGATTTAGCACCCTTATTGATCACAAGCTGTGACTGCCAAGTTGTTGGTGACCGGGCAATCGTCACGGCAGAAATCGTTTCATAATCAGTCAACGTTGCTTTCAAGCCAAGCTGCTTCTTCAACGACTTGTTTTCCTCTTCCAGAGTCTGCATCTTAACCTGATTTTGCGCATAGCCGTCTAACTTAGCCTTTAATTTCTGATTTTCGTCAAATGTTGACATCAAATTCGAAATCGAATTAGCCCGTGTCCCAATGGCATTCGTTGGCACGGCGATCGCTCGTGAAACACCACCAGTGATATCATTAATAGCTCGCTGAAAGAAGGGTGGCGTATTTGTTTTATTGGCCCACCAATTTGATCCGGTAATCAAGCCAACAATAACCATGACTGAGACCATTAAAATCACAGCCGTTTTGGATGAAAATAACTTACGCATGGAATAATCCTTTTTACACCAACCGCCTTGAAAAGAAAAGCGCAGCGCAAGCGCTACGCTTTTTGGCAGTTTTCCTAACCTGTCTTATTAGTTTCGTTGCAAAACATCCAAAGACTTCAATGATTCGCCAACACCCTTGACAACAGCATCCAAAGGATCTTCCGCTACAATAACAGGAACCTTTGTAATGCCTTCAATCAAAGTTGACAAACCGCGCAACTGCGCTCCACCACCAGTTAAGACCATTCCGTGGTCAATCACATCGGCAGAAATTTCAGGTTGTGTTGACTCCAACGTTTCACGAATTGAGTTCACTACTTCGTTAATTGGGTCCTGGATTGCTGTCGCTACATCGTATGCTGAAACTTCGATGGTTTTTGGCAAACCTGTCAACAAGTCACGACCACGTGCAGTTGTTGGTTCCATCGTCTTGGCATCTTCCAAAGAAACCGTTCCAACTTCAATCTTCAAACGCTCAGCAGTTGATTCACCAATTGCCAAGTTGTTATTGTTACGGACAAATGATGAAATTGCTTCGTTAAGCTTGTCACCCGCAAAACGAGTTGAACGAGCAGCAACAATTCCACCAAGTGAAATCGTGGCAACATCCGTTGTTCCGCCACCAAAGTCAACCACCATTGAACCAGTTGGTTCCATAACTGGCAAGCCGGCACCAATTGCGGCCGCAAATGGTTCTTCGATGACGTAAGCATCACGTGCGCCAGCAACACGAGCAGCATCAATTACTGCACGGCGCTCAACAGCCGTAATGCGGGCAGGTACCCCTAAGGTCACGTATGGCTTACCAACGCGGCCACCTAAGGCCTTATTCAAATAATAAGAAATCATGGCAACAGTCGTGTCATAATCAGCAATCACACCATCACGCATTGGGCGAATAGCTGCAATACTTGCAGGTGTCCGGCCAAGCATGTCGCGGGCTTCAGAGCCAACGGCAATCACTTCTTGCGTTTCGGTGTTGCGCGCAACAACTGAAGGTTCACGTAAAACGATTCCCTTCCCTTCGACGTATACATAAGTATTTGTCGTTCCTAAGTCAATACCAACGTTATGTTGTCCAAATGATAATGCCACGATTTTGCCTCTCAATTAAAGTCGACACTCGAAAAACCCGAGTCCGGCCATTTTTAATATAGTTTACTTAAATAGTATTGTAGCATATTTTAATCACTACAACAGTCTATTTTGCCTGAATATATGTCACTTTTCCTGCTCTTTGAGCGATTCCCTTCACTGTATTTTGATAGGGAAAAGCAGACCATGCCTTTTGAAATGCAGGAAAGGTTTCGGGATCAACATCAAAATGATCAATCTTCCCGTCTTTTAAATCCGTTAACGCCTGTACAAAGTCCATTTGCCGCTCCTTTTTACTGCTGATATTCTTTTAAAAAATCAGCAACTTTCTGATCAGCGATTTTCCACGCATCTTGACCGTCAATCCATTGTAACCCCGGAATTTGATGACGCCAATAGGTTAATTGGCGTTTGGCATATCGTCTTGAGTTTTGTTGGATAGCAGCTAAAACTTCCGAAAGTGTCTGTTGTCCTTCAAAGAAAGGATAAAATTCAGCGTAGCCAATGCCACGACCAGCCTGCAGAGCCAAACCGCCCCGGTCATAAAGGGCCTTGGCTTCTTCCTTAAGCCCTTGATCCACCATAAGCTGAACACGACCATTGATGCGATCATATAAGACCTCTCGTGGCCAATCTAAGGCCAAAATGAGTCCGGTATATTCAGGCCGCTTTGGTCGATCAACTTGGCCATGGCGGGCAATTTGAATTGCTCGAATGACCCGATCCTTATTTTGTAAGTCAACCCGATTCAATAACTTCTCATCAGCTAATTGCTTCAATTTAACTTGGAGCTCCTCTAAAGGCTTCTTCTGATCTTCTTGGACCTCTTCATCATTTGATTGAGCAAAGTCCAGCGACTGAAAGCCCAAAAGTGCTTTGACGTAAAAACCAGTCCCACCAACGACAATTGGGACTCTTCCTGATTTGACCGTCTCTAAAATTGCCTGATCTGCCAATGAAATAAAATCGGCCACCGAAAAATCAGCAGTCTCATCTACCACATCAAGCAGATAATGTGGAATCCCTTCCCGTTCTGGAACGGGCGTCTTGGCTGTACCAATATCAAGTCCCTGATAAACCTGCAAGGAATCAGCTGAAATGATGTTACCATTATACTTTTTGGCTAGCTGGATAGCCAAATCTGATTTACCAGAAGCCGTTGGCCCCGCAATGACAATAACTGGAATCGCCATGTTCTACCTCCATTTTACAAATAGGGATTTACAAAGTCTTTTATTTCAACGATAATATTAAGAAAAGATGGAAAGGAGATTGAAGATGAAAAAAGACTTTAAATTCGGTTTGGCAACAGGCATACTCGGTTCAGCCCTCGCCGTTCTTTCAGCTGGTTTTGGCTACAAGAAATTAGTTCAAGAACCAAAGGAACAAGAGCAGGAAAACTATGAAGAGGTTTCTCGTGCTGCCATTCGTAAATCAGTTGCCGCTCATCAATCACGCTTTTAATGGTTACTAAAAAAGAATCGCTAAGCGATTCTTTTTTTTAGCCCTTCTTTTGCTCAGTTGCTTGACGATAGCCACCAGCCATCAAAAAGATTTGGTTCTTAGCCATACCTTCCTTACGAAGATGACGGGCAACAGAGCTTGCCCCAGATAATGTGTCACCATACAGATAAACTGGCATATCTTGACGCAAACCAGACTTGCCTTGTGAGAAAGTTAATGCTGGCATATTACGAGCGCCCCGCAAATGATTGCGCTTGTAGGGCTCCTTGTCACGGACATCAACCAATTGGCCATGGTTTTCTGCCTGCTGTGCCATAAAGTCTTCTGCCTTCAAAACGGTTCCCCGTTGCTTGGCCATGATTCGTGTTCCAAAAGCACTGACCACGTAAAAAACGAACCAAATAACTAAGACCCAGGTAATAACAAGCAAGATATTCATGAAAATGCACTCCAATGCTAAATAATGATACTGCTATTATACCTGATAATCGCAAGGGAACAAAATCTTATTTTAGAAAAAGGACTTTCGATTCAATTGAAAGCAACAAACAAAAATGGAAAACCTTTCCAGATTTTCCATCAGTATTTTATTCAGCTAAAAATAGTTGGTTCAATGATTGCACCGCTTGATTTTCAAAAAGTGCTTTACCATGTTCAGACAAAACTGCCTCATTCAGCTTTGCATAGCGACCAAATTCAACAATCGTCGCAGACAAAGTATTATATTCAGCTGCAGTTAACGACATTTTGGTTGAATCCAAAACTAGGTAATAGTTTCCCTTATAGAAGTAGGCACTATTATCCCCTGTGAACGTTTCCAACCGGTCTGAAAGTGACAAAAGCAAATCAAAATCAGCCAATTCAACAACGTCGATATGACCATCAACGCTCATTTTTACAGCACTTTTTTCATCGTCATGTGCCATTAAAGCCATCTTTTGTTCGAATGAAACATCGTCAATTGCTTCTTGATTAACAACTTCCGTGTCATCATCGCTACGTTCACCAACAATGTTTGCTAACAAATCATTTAGAGCGTCCTGATCATCAAGACGGGAAATAAACAATTCCAGCCCATTTTGGTTAGGTAAAACTTGAAAAGAAACTTTGTCATTATCGACAAAATCCTCTTCTGTATCAATTTCAGACAGAATATTATAAAAGAAAGATTCAATTTTATTACGATCGCTAAGCAAATCGCGAACCGAAGTTCCCCGGTCTTGCAGGTCCTCATTTTCAATCATGACCCGAATAGTATTATCGTTAATTCGTTCCATTTCCATAAGTATTCACCTCAACTTTGATTAACTTCAATGCCAAACCAAAGCATCCTGTTACTATTTACTATATTTTAAACTGTATATAAATAAAAAACAATGGAAGAACTGATATTCATCAATTCCCCCATTGTTTTTATACGTATCGGCATCGCGTCGTCCTATCCTCGCAGCCAGCGTTCCGGCAACTACTTTCGGCGCTATAGAGCTTAACTTCTGTGTTCGAGATGGGTACAGGTGGTTCCTCTATGCCATCA